>JBJFFZ010000026.1:3466-5144 GCA_051892195.1 Anaerovoracaceae bacterium | reverse complement strand
CAACACACCCGCCCCACTTATAACCTCAGGTTATATCATTTCATAATTTTTGTTTAGTGGACAGCTTCGCAACGGTGCCGTACAATAAGACCATCAAGAAAACATATCGAAATTATAGGTTTAAAGTTTCCGGCGCAATGCACGGCACAATGTTAAACAGAAAGAATGAATGAGGGAAATAAAATGGCTAACACAAACTGGAAATTTGAAACAAAATCACTTCATGTAGGACAGGAACAGGCAGATCCTGTAACAGACGCAAGAGCCGTTCCGATCTACGCTACGACTTCTTATGTATTCCACAACTCACAGCATGCGGCAGACCGTTTCGGACTGAGAGATGCAGGAAACATTTACGGAAGACTCACAAACCCTACCCAGGATATCTTTGAACAGCGGATCGCAGCTCTGGAAGGAGGCACGGCTGCTTTAGGCCTGGCTTCCGGCGCCGCTGCCATCAACTATACGATTCTGGCTCTTGCAAAGTCAGGAGAACACATCGTCGCTTCAAAGACCATCTACGGAGGCACCTACAACCTGCTGGCTCACACCCTGGAGCTTTACGGAATCACAGCCACCTTCGTGGACCCGGATGAACCGGGCTCTTTTGAAGCAGCCATTCAGGAAAACACAAAGGCCATCTACATCGAAACCCTGGGCAACCCGAACTCCAACGTCGCAGATATTGAATCCATCGCAAAGACGGCTCACGCCCACGGCCTCCCGCTGGTAGTGGATGCCACCTTCTCCACTCCGTATCTGATCCGTCCGATTGAATACGGCGCAGACATCGTCGTTCACTCAGCAACAAAATTTATCGGCGGTCATGGTACAGCCGTAGGCGGCGTCATCGTGGACAGCGGCAGCTTTGACTGGGGCGCATCCAAAAAGTACCCATGGATCTCCGAACCGAATCCAAGCTACCACGGCGTATCCTTTACAGCAGCCGCAGGACCTGCAGCCTTTGTAACCTATATTCGCGCCATCCTCTTAAGAGACACAGGCGCAACCCTTTCTCCATTCCACGCATTTATCTTCCTTCAGGGCCTGGAAACCCTCTCCCTGAGAGTGGAGCGCCATGTGGAGAACGCCCTGAAAATCGTGGATTATCTCAACAATCATCCGCAGGTGGAAGCAGTTCACCACCCGTCACTGGAATCCGAGCCGAGCCACGAGCTCTACAAGAAATACTATCCGAAGGGAGCAGGCTCCATCTTCACATTTGAAGTAAAGGGCACAGAAGACGACGCCAAAAAGTTCATTGACCATCTGGAAATCTTCTCTCTCCTGGCCAATGTTGCCGACGTGAAATCCCTGGTGATCCACCCGGCATCCACAACCCATTCACAGCTCAGCGCAGAAGAGCTTGAAGATCAGGGCATCCGTCCGAATACCATCCGGCTTTCCATCGGTATTGAAAACGTGGACGACCTCATCGCCGCTTTGGATAAGGCCTTCGCAGCAATCGCCTGATTCTCGGCAATGCCCGGCGCACATTGCGGCTTATCGCCCGGCCTTTGGCAAACACTGCAGATAACCGCCTGCCCTGCAGCGCATTTCAGACTGCAGCCCGGATTCAGGTCCGGAATCACAAAAAATGCAACTACCTCCCTAAACTTACATAACGAAAAATAACACAGTCGGTCTCCGGTCGCCCCGGCGCCCGGAACGCACAAAA
>JBJFFZ010000026.1:0-3366 GCA_051892195.1 Anaerovoracaceae bacterium | reverse complement strand
TTTTATTTCCGGTTCTCTTCCGCCCAGCTTATAAATTCCTCCAATGTCTTCGTAAATTCCACCGTCACCTCAGAACCATCCCTGACGAGAAATTCTGAAAGACCGTATTCTTCTCCGTTATCCGCCCAGTCATATGTATACCCCAGTCTTGTCCACGGAAATTTATTTTCACAGTAAGAATAAACGGCATTTTCGTTGAACCATGCGGTGTATTCCGGATCCGCCCTTGCAGGATCATCTGCTGCATCAGAAAAAGAATTGCTCATCTGCCGGGTGATATCTGTTACATAGGCGGGACGAAGGAGATCCTTGGGCGATACCCACATTGCGGTAACATGGGTCTGCCCGCTTTCTTCCGGAAGACCCAGCAGCTGTTTCAGTCTTAAATTCCAGTCATTGACTTCCCCGTAATCATCATATCTGGAGAGGAATTCCTTCCCCGAAAAAGTCCAGACATACCCCCATTGAACGGTGACATCCTCCCCTTCCGGGTAACTGTCCGGATATTTGTGAAAGGTCATCATCAGGACTTTGTCTTTGCTCTCATTCCATGTTACAAGATCACTGTCCTCTGTAATTTCCACAAGGGGAAGAATTTCGTCATCCTCTGCAACAACAGAGTCATCAATGGCCTGCTGGTACAGATCCTGTAAAGTCCGGGCCGGCTCCTGAGCTTCCTCTGCACTGTGATACCAGAGCGCAGCGCCCGCGCTGCCCATGCAGATACCGGCAATCAGGGCGACCACAATAAAAATCCGGTTCCTTTTCGTCACAACATCCTCCTGAAAATTCAATCTTATACATTTTATATTCTGTAAATCAGAGCCTGCGGAACAATGCCTGCGCCGGATGCTCCGCATCCGGCGGTGCAGGGTTTTTCAACGGTTTTTCCGAAAACCCTGCACCAGGGCAACCCGAAAAGAACCCTGAACGTGTAAAGACAACGGTTTCGGGTTGCCCGCAGGCATTTCAGCACTGCAGTTTCTTTTATACTCTTACTCCGTGAAAATCCGCTTTTCGGCCACATTGCGGATCTTCAGCTCGTGGCCTTCCTTCAGAAGGCTGCGGATGCCCTCCCGGTCCCCGGCTTCGATCAGGGTCTTCAGCTCGCCCATATGATCCATAAGCTGGGTGATTTCATTCAGCAGATTGTCGCTGTTGGCAAGGAACAGGTCGCACCACATGTTTTCGTCCAGCCGTGCAACCCGGGTCATATCCAGGAAGCTTCCGGCGCTGAAGCCGTTTTCCTTCGGCAGGGTGGTGCTGCGGATGTAGGAATTGGACACAACGTGAGCCAGCTGGGAGGTGTAGGCGATGCTTTCGTCGTGGTTTGCAGCCGTCGTCTCCACCACCTTCTTGAAGCCGATGCGGTAGGCCAGCTGCTTGAGGCGTTCCAGCTTCTCCCGGTCGGTCTGAGGCGTCGGCGTCACAATGTAGCTGGCGTTTACAAACATGCTTTCCTTTGCAAAGGTGAAGCCGGAATACTCCGTGCCTGCCATGGGGTGCGCTCCGATAAACTCAACCCCTAAAGCTCTCAGAGGCTCCGATACAGCATCCACTACAAAGCGCTTCACGCCGCAGACATCGGTAACCACCGCCCCCTTCTGGAAGTTTTCCTTGTTTTCCAGAATAAACGGCACCAGATCCTTCGGCGGAATGGCCACGATCACCAGGTCCCCCCGCTTCATAAGATCCAGGCGGTGCATGGGGATCACCTCGTCCACGGCTTCCATGGAAATGGCGAGATCCAGTGTGTTTGGATCTGCATCCACTCCGATGACGTGATGCTCTGTATATTTTTTAATGGCCTTGCAGAAGGAGCCTCCGATGAGGCCCAGGCCCACGATTACAATTCTCATATTACTTTCCGGTGGCGGGCGGAGCCGCCGTCCCCGTTCCTTTCTGTTATAATTTCATTGGCTGTAACGGCAAAAAGGCGCCGTCAGCCGTGAGACTTCAGGCACCTTTCTATTATGAAACCCTTTGTATTTTTTTTCAAGTTTTTTGTATGCAATTTTATTTGTATTATTCTAGTAAATCACCACCGTGGTCTTTACCGGAATATTATCGTAGAGCCACTGGATTCCTGCAGGCATCATGCGCAGACACCCGTGGGAAACGGGGTATCCCATGGAGCCGTCCTTGATGCGGGAGCCGTCTGCCGTATACAGGACGGAGTGGAACGCGTAGCCGGAATTCGGATAGAAGCGGACCACGGGCTTGCACACATAGGAGGAAGTATACCAGCCGGTCTGCTTATAGGTCACATAGGTGACTCCCTGCGGCGTCGGGGAGGCGGAGGCGCCGCTGGCGCACCGGAAGCATTTGATCAGCTGCCAGTTCCCCTTGCTTCCCTGAAAGACATTGACCTTCTGGGTGGCCAGATTTGCCCAGATCAGGTAACCTGTGGAACTGCTGTAACCCTTGCCGTTTACAAAATTTTCCTTTGTAATATCCGTATAGTCGGGATTGTAGGCGGAGGTCCGGTTGCCCTTGTACGAGGACTGCACCGTATCAAAAATCTTTGTCACCTTTGCCCCGTCGGCCAGAGTCACATAGTGGGACGCCGGATAGTTTGCCACATGGACCGGTTTTTCGTTGTACAGCCGGTAAGTCTTTCCGTCGGCCTTCCAGGTCAGCTCCACCCCCGCTCTGTAAGAGGTCTTCATATGCAATGTATAGGAAGGCGTCCAGCTCATGGAAGAGGTGCTCTGGGAAGCGGCGCTCTTCCCCGGCTTATAGGATCCGCTGACGGGATTTCCGTCCACCAGCCAGATTTCGTCGTACACCAGATCCCCGGGCAGGCCGCTGAAGGAAGCAGAAGCCTGAACAGGCCCTCCCGCTGCCGCATCCGTAGTATTCACAGTAATCCCTGCCTTCTGCAGGCGGGCCAGCTCCGGGTCTTCATAAGTAATGGAAGGAGCATTTCCTCCGTCCTTCAGGCGGTAAAGCATGGTGACGAATTCTGCTCTGGTAATGCTCTTTTCCGGGTTCAGCATTCCGTTGCCGTCCCCTCTGACGATCCCGGCGTCCACCAGCAGCACTGCGGCGGCTCTGCCCCACGGACTGAAATCAGAAGCATCCGGATAAACAGAAAGAATATCCTCCGTCCGTTCCGGCTGCTCTGCAGCCCCCTCATCTTCCCCGGTACCCGTTGCTTCCGCAACCGTCACCGCTGGAGCAGTCGTTATTTCCGTTTTCTCCGAATCAGTTTCGTCCGAATCCGTACCTGCCGGTTCCTCCGGCGCCGTTTCTGCAGGCACCTCCGGCACTTCCGGAACCAGCTCCGGCGCCTGCTCATGGGATTCACCAGAAGCAGTACCTTCTGCTTTCTCCGGCATGGTTTCTGCCGGCACTTCCGGTCCT
>JBJFFZ010000025.1:0-20595 GCA_051892195.1 Anaerovoracaceae bacterium | reverse complement strand
GTCTGCTGACACACGCCCCTCAAACGTGCCTGTCTGCCTATTCCAGCACAACCGCTCGAACGTCTCCCCGGCTTTCCACCGGCTCAACATCTGTTATTCTAAACCTTTTGCACGGGAAAGTCAAATATTTTTTAATATTATTAAAGTGCCCGATATGCAAATATAATAATATTACCCTACTACCTTCACGTGCCAGGCACGTGCCGTTGTGGCAGGTGCGGGTGTCGGACCCGGGTCCCGGCTCTGATCTTCCGGATCCTCCGGTCTGAGGTGATGAGTTTTTGCTGAAAAACCCGTAAATTCATGCATTTTTTCTGTAGGGTGATGAGTTTCCTGTTTTTTCTCCCAAAAATCATGCTTTTGAATATGGGCAAAATGATCAGAAATGGAAATTAATACTATTTTAAAAGAAATATAAATGAAAATACGTCTTTGATGAGGTCAAACTCATCACTTACATAATATGTGAAGCATGAAAACTTACCCTTTAATTCTACCAGCTCATCACTGGTCTCAAAATATGCATGAAAAAACCCTTTATTTTTCAAAAACTCATGCAATTCTCTCTGCTCTCACAGCTAATGGAGCTGGCGTAGTCCCTGTGCCATCAGGCCAACAGGCAGCGCGGAGCCTGCGTTAATGGGTGGTATTTGTGTTGCATTCTGTTATAATCCGTATTTTTTTCTTCTTTTAGCGGCCTCCTTATATACCTGTTCATCGGTTCTGGCAGAAATAACGATAATCTTCATGACTCCATTCACTCGCTCAACCTTATACACGACACGGATTCCTGTATTTCTGAACTTTATTTTCATAAGGTTTGTAAGATCTGTTCCGCTTTTATTTCCTAAAGGCTTTCCATATCCGCCTTCTGCAGCGGGTAATGGATTCTGGCTGACTTTTGTAATCCCCTTTAAGACTTGTATCTGTTCTGAGTGATCCAATTTTTTCAGATCTTTTTCTGCTTCCTCCAAAAATTCAATACTCCAGGTCATTCGATCTCTATGTCCTCCGCATCCAGAAGTTCTTCCTGACGGATTCCAAGACGATCCAGTACAGAATCAAATGGAATAGTCTCTTTGTCTCCATTTTCTTCTAACCGTCTGGTTGCTTCCAGCAGAAGGTAATAGTCCTCTTCGATCTCGGTCAGCCTGGTGTATTCTTCCGGAGATAAGATGATTGCAGAGGGCTGATTGTTCTTTAAAACGATTAATTCTTTTTCTGAACGAAGTCTGTCGAATATTTTTGCTGCCTGCCCTTTGTTGAATTGTGAAATAGGGACAAGACTTTGTAATAATTCTGCTGCAATTGCCATTTTGACACCTCCAATCCGTTCTTCTATTTTTAGTATATGCAGTTATGGCAAAAAAAACAATATAAACAACTGATTATTCTCTGTTTTATTTTCATTACAATTTACTATTTAGAATAACTGCGATTCTGTTCTGCGGACTGAAATTTGCGGTACTCCCGGCAATGCCCATGTTTGCTCTTCTGATCTGCGTGATTGCTGCGGCCATGTACTGCCATATGGCAGCGCAGAGCGTTGTGGAACATCAACAGGCAGCGCGGAGCCTGCGTCCTTTAATTTTACAAAAAAACCGAACCTGCCGCTCTTCTTTCGGGAAGGCTTCAGGTTCGGATTTGATTCTTATTGGATTCTTTTACAGTATGCTGCTGTCAGATTACCATGTACGGGAATTCAGGGCCTTAAACTGAGCAACGGTAGGTGCGTGGGAGTTCATACCGCCGTCTACATTGATCACCTGACCTGTCACGTATTCGCTTTCGTCGGCTGCAAAGTATACGCACATATGACCGATATCCTCAGGGCATCCATAGCGGTCTACCATAATGTTGCTGAGGAAGATGTCCTTTAATGCCTGCGGAACCTTTGCTTCGTTTTCCGGTGTTACAATGAGACCCGGACGAACGCAGTTGCAGCGGATCTTGTCCTTGCCGTACTGGAGGGCAGTGTACTTTGTCAGCATATCAACGCCGGCCTTTGCGCATGCGTAGGCAGTGGAACCAAGGTCGCCTCCGCAGGAAGCCATGGAACCGATATTGATGATGGAACCGCCTGTTTCATTCTTCTGCATGTGCGGAATTGCGCACTTTGTTGCGTAGAATGTACCGCGGATGTCGCTTTCAAAGATCGCATCCCACATTTCCAGAGTCAGCTCGTCTACCCGTCCGTCTTCGAGACCTACATTTGCCGCATTGTTTACGAGGATATCAAGTCTGCCGTACTTTTCTGCCGTATCATCGATGAGCTGCTTTACGCTGTCAATCTGTGTGATGTCCATGAAATGATAGGAAGCTTCACCGCCTTCCGCAGCGATCATGTCTACAACAGCCTGTCCCTTGGCTTCTCTTCTGCCGCAGATTACAACCTTTGCGCCTTCTGCAGCAAATAATCTTGCGATGCCTACACCGATGCCGCTTGTAGAGCCTGTAACGATGGCAACCTTATCCTTAAGTCTGTTCATAAGAAATACTCCTCCGTGTTATAAATGTAATTTTCTGTAAAATATCTAAGATACAATACAACTACTATATTGCATTGCAGTAAAAAAATCAATACGCTGCAAAAGATAATACTTTATACATGAATACAGAAAAACAGACCGACGCAGTGCCCGGCACTGCAGCCTGCATCTGCCCGGCAGATGAATGGTCGACACTTCCCTGCTTTTTGTGCTATGATGCAGAAAACGGGGATGATTCAGAACTGAAATAATTCGGATATAGAGAAAGGCAGGTGGATGGTATGAAGAGGATTCTGCTGCTGGAGGATGATTCGGCTCTTGGAAGGGGGATTCAGCTGGCGCTGCAGGGGCCGGGGGTTGAGATTACCTTGTTCAGGACGCTGGCTGAAGGAAGAGCGGAAATACAGAATAATACGTATGATCTTCTGATTCTGGACGTGAATCTGCCGGACGGCAGCGGTCTTGCGCTGCTGCAGGAGGTGCGTCTGCGCAGCAGTGTGCCGGTGATCCTGCTGACGGCAAACGATCTTGAAATGGATGTGGTGACGGGACTGGAATCGGGAGCGGATGACTATATTACGAAGCCCTTCTCCCTGGCTATATTGCGGGCCAGGGTCAACGCCCAGCTCCGGCGGGGCTCCGCCGGCGTACCGTCCCGGTATGATTCGGACGGATTTATTTTTGATTTTGATGCCATGGAATTCCGCAGGGACGGCAGTCTGATAGAGCTCAGCAGGACGGAGCAGAAGCTTCTTCGGATTCTGGTGGAAAACCGGGGGCAGACGGTGCCCCGGGGCGTGCTCATGGACCGGATCTGGACCGATGGTGCTGCGTATGTGGAAGAAAATGCCCTTTCTGTTACGGTAAAGCGGCTGCGGGACAAGCTGGAGGAGGCTCCCTCCCATCCCCGGTATCTGAAAACGGTGTACGGTGTGGGCTACACCTGGGCGGTGAAGGGATGATCACGATCATCGCAGCGGGAATCTGCGGAGCCTGTGTGCTGCTTGCAGGAGGCGCGGTGTATGGGAACCGCCGGCGCACCCGCAGGATTCTGGAAAATATGAACCGGATGCTGGAAACGGCGCTGAAGGGCGAATTTACGGAGGAATCCTTTGATGAATCTCTCCTTTCTGCTGTGGAAAGCAGGCTCGCCCACTATCTTGCCGCATCCACGGTGTCCGCGCAGAATGTCCGCAGAGAAAAAGAATCCCTGCAGACCCTCATCGCAGATATTTCCCATCAGACAAAAACCCCTGTGGCAAATATTCTTCTGTACACCCAGCTTCTTTGCGAACAGCCGGACAATCCGGCCTGCCTGCAGGCCCTGCAGCAGCAGACGGAAAAGCTGCAGAGTCTTATTGAGGCCCTGGTGAAAATCTCCCGGCTGGAAACGGGGATCCTTGCCATGCATCCTGTCCGGGGCAGCCTGCAGGCTGCGGCAAAGGGCGCCCTTTTGCAGATCGCCCCCAAAGCAGATGCAAAAGGGATTCGTGTGATCCTTGAACCGGGAGACGGAGATGCCGTCTTTGATCCGAAGTGGACAGAGGAAGCCGTTTACAATCTTCTGGACAATGCAGTGAAGTACATGGGACCGGGGGGACAGGTGCAGATCCGGACGGAAAGCTATGAGCTCTTTTCTGTGATCCATGTCAGCGATAACGGACCGGGGATCTCCGAGGACGAGCAGCCGAAAGTGTTTCAGAGGTTTTACCGTGGGAGGGCCCATGCGGAAGAGGAAGGTGTGGGCATCGGGCTTTACCTGGTGCGGCAGATCGCCGCCCGTCAGGGAGGCTATGTAAAGGTGACGTGTCCCCGGGAAGGGGGCAGCATTTTTTCTCTTTTCCTGCCCCGGGACGGAAATCTTTCAGAACTGTGAGATTTCAGAAAGAATGTGGAAAGATTTTTCTGGTAAAGTCTGTAGTGTCAGGTTTTCATGACCTACAGACTTTTTCAATTGGAGGTATTGTTATGAGCATACTGCAGACAGAAAATCTGCGCAAGGTTTACGGTGCAGGTGATACGGAGGTCCGGGCCCTGGACGGAATCAGTCTCACGGTGGAAAAAGGGGAATTTGCTGCCATTGTGGGAACCTCAGGCTCTGGTAAGTCCACCCTGCTTCACATGCTGGGCGGTCTGGACCGCCCGACAGAGGGCACGGTGACGGTAGACGGAAAGGATCTGTTTTCCATGAAGGATGAGGAGCTCACTATTTTCCGCAGAAGAAAGATCGGCTTTGTCTTTCAGAGCTACAATCTGGTACCTGTGCTGAATGTGTATGAAAATATTGTTCTTCCCATTCAGTTGGACGGGCGGGATGTGGACCAGGTATTTATCGGTGAGATCGTAAAAACGCTGGGGCTGGAAAGCCGTCTGGACGCCCTTCCGGGTCAGCTTTCCGGAGGACAGCAGCAGCGGGTGGCCATCGCACGGGCACTGGGGGCTGCCCCTGCCATCATTCTTGCGGATGAGCCTACGGGAAACCTGGATTCCCGCACCAGTCAGGATGTGCTCAGTCTGCTGAAGGTTACCAGTCAGAAGTTCTCGCAGACCATCGTTATGATCACGCACAACGAGGAAATCGCCCAGATGGCTGACCGGATCATCCGCATTGAGGACGGAAAGATCGTATCAGGGAGGTAAGGGCTATGAACGTAAAAAATCGCGGCTGTATCCGCCGGTTAAGCTTCCGGACCCTGAAGGCTTCCCGAAAAAGGAACCTTATCGCTGTTGCAGCCATTGCATTGACCACACTGCTGGTTACCTCACTTTTCACCATTGTCCTCTCCATCAACGAGACGAACCAGAACTACCAGTTCCGCAGTGTGGGCACCAGTTCTCACGGCGCATTCAAGGATGTAAATGAGGAGCAGATTGCCCATCTTTCTGCGCACCCGGATGTGAAGGCCGCCGGCAGGCGGACGGTCATCGGAATCTGCACTGACGGTGTTTTTGCAAGAGAGACGGGAGAAGTCAGCTATATGGACGAAAACACTGCCAGGTGGAGCTTTGCAGAGCCTTCCGAAGGCCGTCTTCCGCAGAGCGGAAGGGAAATCGCCATGGACACACGAGCTCTTGACCTTCTTGGCGTTCCCCGGGAGATTGGAGCGAAGGTTTCCCTCTCCTACACCATCGCCGACAAAAATCAGATCGGAAAGGATGTTACGGACACCTTTACCCTGGTGGGCTTCTGGGAGTACGACGAGCTTCTGGCTGTTCACTTTTTAAATATTTCTGAGGAATACGCAAAGGAGATTGAGGCGGCCGCTGTGGCTGATGGAATGGATCCCTTCCGCACCGACCTGAGCGTCATGCTGGGCCGCAGCATTGACATTGAGAACCAGATGACAAAGATCGGAGAAGACTGCGGATATCCGGTGGGCGAAAAAGCAGGCCAGCTGCGCATCGGGGTCAACTGGGGCTACACGTCCACACAGCTGATTGACACTCTGGATTTCGGGGGAGTCCTTGCTGCTGCGGCATTGCTGATCCTTGTGGCATTTACCGGCTATCTGGTAATCTACAATATCTTTCAGATTTCCGTTGCGGGAGATATCCGGTATTACGGTCTTCTGAAAACCATCGGTGTCACAAAGAAGCAGCTGAAACGAATCATCCGCCAGCAGGCGCTGATCCTCAGCGGCGCAGGGATTCCGGCAGGGCTCCTTGCGGGCTACGGTGTGGGGGTTCTTGCCGTTCCCGTTGCCCTTTCCACATCCATTCTGGGAGGCAGATATACAACCATCAGTGTTTCTCCCTGGATTTTCATGGGGGCTGCTGTCTTTTCCCTTCTGACTGTGCTTCTTTCCTGTGCCCGGCCGGCGGCCTTCGCAGCGCGGGTTTCGCCTGTAGAGGCTGTAAGGTACACAGAAGCACATGCTTCCCTGAAAAAGAAGCGAGCATCCCACAGGGTAAATCCTGCTTCTATGGCCCTTGCCAATCTCGGCAGAAGCAGAAAAAAGACGGCGCTTGTGATGGTCTCTCTGTCTCTGGCCGTGGTGCTGCTGAATCTTCTTGCAACCTTTGTTTCGGGCTTTGATATGAACACTTATCTGAGTCACCGCGCCTGCGCGGATTTCGTGGTCAGCACCACCGACTACTTCAATTACAAGGGGTTCACTCTCAACGAGGAGGATGTTGTTCCCATCAGGGAAAATACGGAGGAATCCCTGTCGGGCTTCACCTATACCACCGGTCTTGTAAAGATGTATCTGCCGGAGGAATCATGGGAATATGAAGCGTCCTACTATCTGAGCGACGAGGAAATGGAAAAACTGAAGGAGTCCGCTCCGCGGGACGGGGATAAAATCGCTGCAGATTCCAAGGTAACAGGAATGGACCCTTCCCTGTTTGAAAAAGTAACCGTTCTAAAGGGAGATCTGGATTCTCTGGCTGTCCCGGACAGCCGCAGCATCGCCATTGAGGTGGGGCTTGATGATTACGGAGAAATCGTTCATCCGGAGTATTATCCTGCCATTGGGGAACCCTTCCGGGTAACCTACGGTTCCGGTGATTTTTCCCATGACGAATACTACACCGTCTGTGCCTGGGTGGAGGTTCCCTATGACATTGGAAGCAGGTTCAGTCCTATGGGCTATCATGCCCTTCTCAGCGCAGAAAGCCTCCACCGGGATGCGGGCGAAGAAAACACAATGACCATGGTTTATGTCTTTGACACCACCGACGACGAAGCCGAAGCAGCTGCGGAAAGCTTTCTCAAAGAGCTGACCTCCTCTCCGGGGAGTATGCTCATGTACGAAAGCAAGAGCACCCACCGGGCCCATTTCCGGGAATACCAGATTACATTTATCACCCTGGGCGGACTGTTATGTGCCATCATCGCCATGGTAGGGATCCTGAATTTCTTCAATGCCATGATGACCTCCATCCTGTCCCGCCGCAGAGAATTTGCAGTGCTGCAGGCTGTAGGAATGACAGGAAAGCAGCTGAAATCCATGCTGATCTGTGAAGGAATCCTCTATACCCTTGGCTCCGGCATCCTCTCTCTGCTGTTTTCTGCAGCCGTAAGTCCCCTTGCAGGAAGGCTTTTAGAGCGGGGCTACTGGTTCTACCGCTACCACTTTATCATCAGCCCCGTACTGGCGGCACTTCCTCTGTTTGCTCTGTTAGGGTGTCTTATCCCGGTGCTGATGTACCGCCATATGGCTGCCCAGAGCATTGTGGAGCGGCTGCGGGAATCGGAAAGCTGATGGATGGAAGTCCCAAAATCAAAAAACAGAATAGAATCAGAAAAAATAAAAGTTCCGGTGTCCAGCCCATCGGAACTTTTTCGTTGAAAATTACGTAAAAAAAATCCACCAGCAAAACCGGTGGAATAAAATGGTGCGGTTGATGGGACTTGAACCCATACGTCTGCTGACACACGCCCCTCAAACGTGCCTGTCTGCCTATTCCAGCACAACCGCAAGAACAATCTATATTTTACACAGTATGGAATCTGTTGTCAACAGAAAATAAAAAAAGGGCACCAGAACAGTGCCCTGAAAATCACCCACAGTGAAATTACAGTGTGGGACCCGGCTCGATCCCGCTGAGGACATCGAAATGCTTTTCCGGCGTCCCTTCCGGTCTGTAGAGATTGTAATAGTGGTTGAAAGCGTTTTCTGCTTCAAATTCGTCGTTTGCGGTGTATAAAACCACCATGTGATCCGGATCATCGTCGTTGTACTTGAATGTGATTTCATTGCAGAGACCGTAGTCCCAGATCAGCTTGCCTTCTTCGCCTTCGTAAACCACATCCGCCTCCTGAATCACATAACCCATAGACGGAGCGTGCTCCATAAGACTTCTCTGGATATGGGAACGGTCACCGCCGTTGCGCTTGGCGATGATCTCCATGGCCAGGGCCATGGCTTCGTTGAATTCTTCGTTTTCGGACTGAAACACTGGAACGGAACCTCCTTTTATCTATAAGCCGATATGACCGAAGAGCATTCTCTCCCGTTCTCTGGCATCAAATAAAATATTCTTTCCTGTGTACTTCGGATCCAGCGGCATAGAGAGATCTGTGGTGGCAACGCTTGCTTCCACAAACTCCAGCTCGGAAATAGGAACCTTCTTTCCGTCCACGATCCGGTACTTCTTATCCTCTCCCCGCATGCCGATGTTCTTGATCACCACGCAGGCAAAGGAAAGCTCTAAAACAAGCACCTCAGCCACATCGAACAGTCTTGAGTCTGTCAGACAGTAATGATATTCATCAAAGGAACCCACCTGAAGGGGCTTTCTGTGAATCATGATCATTTCTTCTTCCATCGTATCGTTATTCATATCCATGTCGATTACCTCCATAATAATCTAAATTTTAACATAAGCAGCAGGACTTTTCAACCGGAAAGGCCCACTGCATCGCTGGTGAGAATCGCTTCTGCGGGATTTATTGCTGCAGCGCCTCCTCCGAAGAGGCATCCTCCTCTTCCTCCTTCTGGTATACCCGGATTTTCCAGTCCTCACACGCATAATAATAATTGTTGAAGCGCGGGGCCACCAGCCCCTGAAGGTCAGCGGTGGAAACCGCTGCATAGGTGCGGTAAAGCAGGCACAGATAAGGAACATCATCGGATATGATGGCTTTTGCTTTTTGGAGATTTTCAAGCATTTCTTCCCCTGTGATGCCTGACTGCATGGCGTTCAGATACTGGTCCAGGGCAGGATTGGAATAATGGGCGGGATTGGACCCGCCGGACCCGTAGAAGCTCCTGAGATCGTAGTTTTCCGCAGCCTTCCAGCCTCCGATAAACAGATCAAAGCCGCCGGAGGACAAAACGGACGGAAAAGACTCCGAGGATACCTCAGATACGGAAACACGAATTCCGCTGTTGAGGAGCTGAGCGGAAATCAGATCTGCGGCAGTCTTCCTTGAGAGATTGTCTGTATTGATGATGAGCCGCAGGCTCAGTTCATTTCCCTGACTGCTCTCCAGCATTCCGTCGCCGTCGCTGTCGCTGTAGCCTGCTTTGGAAAGCAGTGCGGAGGCTTTTTCCTGATCCGGCATAAACTGGCTGCTGACAGCAGTTCCATAGTACCCCGGATAATACAGATCGTCGCTTTTAATCCCGTTGTTGTAGTATGCAGCGCGCTTGATCTCATCCCGGTCCACAAGGTAGGCGATGGCCTGGCGAAGGGATGCGTCCGCACACGGACCGGAGCTGCAGTTGAACCCCAGGGTTTCAAATTCGTTGGATGTAAACTCCGTGACAGTCAGTGCGCTGTTTCCGGAAATATCTTCTCTGTCGATGGATGTCTGCACGATCATATGGATTTCGCCGTTTTCCACAAAGCCTGCATACTGCTCCAGCACAGGAGAAATATTAACAGAAATGGAATTGACCGGCGCAGTGCCGTAGTAAAACGGATTTGCTTCCAGCTTCAGTTCCTTTTTCAGGTCGGCAGACGTAATGACGTACGGCCCGGTTCCCGTAACCGGATCATCTGTGTTTTCCAGCAGGGCCTTTTCTGAGGAAAACTGGTCGGAGGATACGATCGGAAACACAAAATCCGAAATTGAGATGTTGTATGCGGAACCGCAGCGAAACACCACGGTACTGTCTCCCTGGGCACTGGCACTGAGGATTCTGCTCATGGCGGAGTCATAGTAAGAGGAACCGGAGGCTTTCCTGCATGCGTTGAAGGAATACACCACATCGCCTGCGGTAAGGGTGGTTCCGTCACTGAATCTGATCCCTTTTTTCAGAACAAAGGTCACGCTCCTCTGCTCCCTGTCCACCGTCCAGCTTTCTGCCAGAGCAGGCTGAGGCGCCAGGGTATCATCCAGCTCTACAAGACCGTCGTAAACCAGATTGCTGATCTGGTAAAAGTCATGATCCGGAGAATTGAAGGGATTGATGCTTCGAAGGCTGCAGGATGCAAAGGTGATCTCATCGGACAGCGTATAGGCGTTTCCGTTTTCGTCGTTATTAATGAACACGCCGCCTTTCTGACAGGCAGTAAAAGCGGCGGAAAGGAATACGCACATCACAAGTGATATAATTTTTCTGCAGATTGTGCCCATAGAAATTCTCCTGTTAAAGTCATTCGATGCGGGAATCAAGGTCTGCCAGGGCCGCGTCGATGTTGCGGCACAGATCCTCGATGCTGCCGGAGTTATCAATGACATAATCCGCCCGGGAGAGCTTTTCTGCTCTTGAGGACTGGGAACGGATCCGTTTGAGTATATCCTCCCTGGAAAGACCGTCTCGCAGCTGTATCCGCCGGATCCGCACTTCATCGTCCATATCAAGCACCCAGGCCTCTTCTGCAGGCTTGATGTTGTACGGCACCTCAAAAAGAAGGGGATGATCGTAAAAGATTACCGAATGCTGCAGATAATCGTCCGGATTTGTCTCTCTTGTGACGCTGCGGGATTCCTCCTCAAAACGATCCGTAATGGCATTGATCAGCACATCCACATACTTTGTAATGATGGCATCCAGCTTTGCTTTTTCCGCAGGATCCGAAAATACGATCTTTCCCACATATTTGCGGTTCATGGTTCCGTCGGGAAGCAGCGCTTCCGGCCCGAAGGTCTCAACGATTTCTTTCAGGGCAGGCTGTCCCGGCTCCTGAAGCTTTCTGGTTTCCATATCAAAATCGATGGTCTGGTATCCCAGCTTGTGGAGATAATCGGAAGCCGTTGACTTTCCGGAGCCGATTCCTCCTGTGAGTCCAATAATATGCATCATGAATACATCCGTCCCGTTTTTTGTATCTGTGAATCTTTGAAATAGCTTTATTTTAAGTCGTACCAGCTGTTTCCGGAGTGAACCTCCGCAGCCAGAACCAGATTTAATTTTACAGCATTCGTCATGCACTCTTCAAGTAATTCCCTGACTTTTTCTTCTTCCTCTAAAGGACAGTCTAAAATCAGCTCATCGTGGACCTGCAGAACGAGCCTTGCACCGAGTCCTTCCGAATTGAGTCTGCGGTAGGTCTGGATCATGGCCAGCTTCATAATGTCCGCAGCAGAGCCCTGTACCGGCGTGTTCATGGCCAGCCGCTCTCCAAGCTGCCGCGTCATGAAATTTGAGGCGTGGATTTCACTGATATACCGCCGCCTGCCCAGAATGGTGGAAACATACCCGTTCTCTCTGCAGAACTCCACCATGTCGTTCATATAAGCCTTCACCCCAGGATGAGCTGCAAAGTAGTCATCGATATACTGCTGGGCCTCCTTTCTGGAGATCCGCAGATCCTCAGAAAGACCGAAGGCGCTGATACCGTAGATCACCCCGAAGTTTACCGCCTTGGCCCGGCTTCTCTGCAGAGGCGTCACATCCTCCATGGCTGTATGAAAGACTCTTGCGGCCGTAATGGTGTGAATATCGTCTCCCTGCCGGAATGCCTGCAGCAGCGCCTCATCCCCGGAAAGATGGGCCATAATCCGCAGCTCCACCTGGGAATAGTCGGCCCCCACCAGGACCTTTTCCGGACCGGATTTTGTAAACACCCGGCGGAACTGTCTGCCCGTCTCCTGCCGGATGGGAATATTCTGCAGATTGGGCTCCGTGCAGCTGAGCCGCCCCGTGGTGGTCACCGTCTGCTGGAAATGGGCGTGGACCTTTTCCTCCTCATCGATCAGAGGAAGCATTCCGTCCACATACGTGCCCTTGAGCTTTGTAAGCATCCGGTACTCTAAAATCAGCGGAACGATCTCGTGTTCCTCAGCGATCTTTTCAAGAATATCCGCGCTGGTGGAATACCCGGTCTTTGTCTTTTTTCCGTTGGGAAGCCCCAGCTTTTCAAAAAGGATCACACCCAGCTGCTTCGGAGAATTGATGTTGAAGGTCTCTCCTGCCAGATCATAAATCTGCCCGGTAAGCCTGTCGATCTGCTCCTTCAGCCTGCTTCCCGTCTCTTCGAGAACCCTCCGGTCCGCCCGGATGCCTTCGCATTCCATGGAGGCCAGCACCTCGATGAGGGGAAGCTCCGCTTCCGTAAAGACCTTCAGCAGCCCTTTTTCGCACAGCTGGACGCTCTGAAGCCGCACCAGAGAAGAAGCCGCCTCAAAGATCTGCAGGGCAAGCTTCCCCTGGGTTTCCCAGGAATTCCCAAACAGATCAATGGCGCTGACCTCCTCAAGAATCTGCCTGTCCGATGGAAAATCCTTATGAAAATACTCAAGAATCAGCGTCTGAAGCTCATAGGAGCTCTTTTGAGGGTCAATGAGATATCCGCTGACCGCCGAATCATAAAAGGTGCCGAAAGCAGCGGCCCGGCCGCTGACCGCAGCTGCTTTGCCCCGGAAAAGCGCATAATAGCTGTCTTTTAAGTCATGTCCGCAGATCCTTCCCTGCCATGCATCAAAGAAACCGGCCAGCAGCCCGGCTGCCTCCGCAGTCCAGTCAATGACGTAAAGCTCCGTGTCCGCCAGCATGCAGACAGACCATATCTGGAGAGGTCTGACATGGGCATTGTCATGAAATACCTTCAGCCAGATCTGCTCCTTTGTCTGAAGCGCTCCGAGAGCCCTGGCAATCTCAGAAGCCGATGCTGCATGAACCACGGTAACTTCATCACTGCGGATGCTCTGAATCTGAGCATAAGGATTATCCATGTCCCCTGCTTTTTCATCCGGCACGGCATCGGCGAAGCTGCGGGAATCCGGTGAAAACGAAGCTGCCGCCTTTCCTTCGGCATTGAGCCTCCGGATAAAGGAATTGAATTCCAGCTTCTTGTAAAGCTCGATGAGGGCATCGTAATCCGGCTCCTCGTACCGCATGCTTTCAAAATCAAATTCCAGAGGAATGTCCCGGCAGATGGTGGCAAGTCGCTTGCTCATGACCGCCAGCTGGGCGTTCTCCTCCAGCTTTTCCTTCAGCTTGCTCTTTTTCATCTGGTCTAAAGAAGCAATGAGATTTTCCACAGAGCCGTACTCCAGGAGCAGCTTGATGGCCGTCTTTTCCCCTACTCCGGGGATCCCCGGAATATTGTCGGAGCTGTCTCCCATCAGTCCCTTGAGATCGATGAACTGGGAAGGGGTCAGCTGATAGCGGTCCAGCACCGCCTGGGTGTCGTAGGCATCAAACTCGGAGGTGCCCCGCTTTGTGTAGATCACCGTGGTGCGGTCCGAAGCCAGCTGAAATGCATCCTTGTCGCCGGTAACCACAAAAACCTGCATCCCCGCCTGCTCTGCAGCCAGAGAAACAGTGCCCAGAATATCATCTGCCTCAAATCCGTCGATTTCAAGGATCTGGATGTTCATGGCCCGAAGGATCTCCTTCAGAGGTTCAAATTCCATGGCCAGCTCCGGGGGCATTTTTTTTCTTCCGGCCTTGTATTCCGTGTACTCCATATGGCGGAAGGTGGGAGCCTTCCGGTCAAAGGCCACCGCAATATGGGACGGCGCATAATCCTTCAGGATCTTGCCCAGCATATTGAGAAACCCGAAGATCCCCTGGGTGTACATGCCGTCCTTTGTCATCATAGGCCGCTGAATGGCATAGTATGCCCGGTTCAGAAGGCTGTTTCCATCAATGATAATCAGTGTATTTTCCATAATTGTGCCCTTTCTGCTCTTCTGCAGCAGACTGCAGAAAACCATCGGTGTTTTTTACAGGGTAACTTTCTTTGGAAGCGCAAAATCCCGGTAAAAGCAGGTGAAATTGCCTGTGTGGCAGGCTGCTCCTGTCTGCTCAGCCAGCACCAGAATGGTGTCGCAGTCGCAGTCATAGCTGACCTTCTTCACATTCTGGAAGTGACCGGAGGTCTCGCCCTTGTTCCACAGGGACTGGCGGGAGCGGCTGTAAAACCAGGTGCGTCCCGTGGTCAGAGTGCGCTTTAAGGCTTCTTCATTCATGTAGGCCAGCATGAGAACCTGCATGGTATCTGCGTCCTGTACGATGGCAGGCACCAGTCCCCGGTCATCATATTTGATCTGTGCCAGAATTTCTTCATTTGTCATTTTTTATCTCCTTTGGCAGACAGAGTCTGCGTTTTTTCGGTTATGTCTTTACACAACGAAAACCGGAAACAGGGTTTGCTTCCGGTTATTATTTATTTCGTCTCTCTATTATATTCTCATATTTACCCCGTTGTCTGCAAGGTATCTTTTTAACTGGCGGATGTCGATTTCACCGAAATGAAAAACGCTGGCTGCAAGACCTGCGTCCGCCTTCCCGTTTTTGAAAACATCCAGGAAGTGCTCCATGGTGCCGGCGCCTCCGGAGGCGATGACCGGAATGCTTACGGATTCGGATACCACCCGGTTCAGCTCGATGTCAAAGCCAGTCTTGACCCCGTCGGCGTCAATGCTGTTGAGCACCAGCTCCCCGGCCCCCAGCTTTTCGCCCTGCTTCGCCCATTCAACGGCGTCGATGCCGGTGCCTGTCCGGCCTCCGTTGATCACAACCTCCCAGGAGTTTTCCGTGCGTCTGCAGTCGATGGAAAGCACCACGCACTGGTTGCCGAACTTCAGGGCAGCCTCCGTAATAAGCTTTGGATTTTTTACGGCGGCGGAGTTTACGGAGACCTTGTCTGCTCCGGCTCTCAGAACCTTGTTGAAGTCATCGATGGTGCGGATGCCGCCCCCCACCGTAAACGGGATGTATACGTTGTAGGCGGTCTTTTCCACTACATCAAGAAAAATATCCCGCTGCTCGTTGGAGGCGGTAATATCGTAAAACACCAGCTCGTCTGCGCCGATCTGGCTGTAGTGCTTTGCAAGCTCCACAGGGTCGTCCACATCCTGCAGCCCCTGAAACTTTACGCCCTTTACCACTCTTCCGTGATTTACGTCAAGGCACGGTACAATTCTTTTAGTCAGCAATGGATTCACCTTCTTTCAGGAAATTGGTCAGAAGCTTCATGCCCGTATCGGAGCTTTTCTCCGGGTGAAACTGCATGCCGATGACATTGCCCCTGCGGACAACTCCCGGAACACGGACATTGTAGTCTGCATAGTACACCACATCCTCCCAGTTTTCAGGAACGGCAAAGTAGGAATGTACAAAGTACGCGTATTCGCCTTCGTCCACCCCGGCGCCGATGGCATCGGGACGGTTTTTGATCAGGCGGTTCCAGCCCATGTGAGGGATTTTGCTGGAAGGATCCCAGTCCGGACAGTTCTCTGCTCCAAACCTTACGACCTCGCCCGGAATCAGTCCCAGACCATCCCACACACCGTCTTCATAGCTTCTGTCAAAGAGCATCTGCATTCCCAGGCAGATTCCGAGAAACAGCTTTCCGTCCTCGGTGACGGCCCTGCGGATATACTGATCCAGCCCTTTTGCTTTCAGGTTCTCAATGGCTTTGCCAAAGGATCCCACCCCCGGAAGAATCAGAGAAGTGCACTGATCCAAAACCGCAGGATCCGAGGTGAGCACCGGATGTCCTCCCAGCTTTTCCACTGCCTTCATAACGCTTTTTACATTGCCTGCATCGTAATCGATTACTCCAACCATTACAGCACCCCCTTTGTGGAAAGGAGCACGTCTCCCTTCTTCTCCACACTCTGAGCCAGCGACCGGCCCACGCTTTTAAACATTGCCTCTATAATATGATGAGAATTCTTTCCATACATTTTCTTGATATGCAGCGTAATCAGCCCGTTCATGGCAAAGGCCCGGAAAAATTCCTCCACCAGCTCCGTTTCAAACTCCCCGGTGCGCTCTGTTTCAAACGGGGAATCAAAGGCGAGAAACGGTCTTCCGGAAAGATCTGTCACAGCCATGACCAGGGCCTCGTCCAGAGGCGTAAAGGCATTGCCGAACCGCACCAGGCCTGTCTTGTCCTTTGTGCATTCTGCAAAGGCCTGTCCCAGAACAATGCCGATGTCCTCGCAGGAATGATGAAAATCCACCTCCAGATCTCCGTGGCATTCCACGTCAATGTCAAACTGACCGTGCTTTCCCATGGCCTGGATCATATGATCAAAGAACCCGTTGCCGGAGCTGCAGTTTACGTTTCCGGTGCCGTCAAGATTCAGGGTCACGGAAATCTGCGTTTCCTTTGTATTTCGGTTGATGGTTGCCTTGCGCATGAAACCCTCCTTTCGTGCCTTTCAGCCTATGATTCTTTATCAAAACGGATCCGGATGGCATTTCCGTGAGCCGTAAGATTTTCGTGGTCGGCCATGCGGATAATGGCATCCTTTACTTCCGCAAGACCTTCTCTGCTGTAGTTTATGATGCTGCTTCTTGTCTGAAAATCGTAAACCCCCAGAGGATTTGCAAATTTTGCGGTGCCGCTGGTCGGCAGGGTGTGGTTCGGTCCTGCCGCATAATCCCCAAGAGGTTCGGAGGACCAGTGTCCGAGAAGCACGGCCCCGGCGCACTGCACATGAGAAAGCCACTGCTCCGGCTGCTCCACAGCCAGCTCCAGATGCTCGGGAGCGATTTCATTTGCCAGGGCAAATGCGCTTTCCATATCTTCCGTAATGAAAATAGCCCCGTTGTTATTAATTGACTGTTCTGTTATTTTTTCCCTGGAAAGCTTCTCAAGCTGTCTGTAGATTTCCTGTTCTACTGCTTTGGCAAAGTCCCCGTCCGGTGTGATGAGCACCGCAGAGGAAGCAGGATCGTGCTCTGCCTGGGAGAGCATGTCCGCTGCCGCAAAGGACGGGTCCGCCGACGAATCTGCGATGACGCAGACCTCGCTGGGCCCTGCGATCATGTCGATGGCAACTGTACCGAAGACCTGCTTCTTTGCTCTTGCCACGTAAACCCCGCCAGGTCCTACGATTTTGTTTACCTTTGCAATGCTTCTGGTGCCTGCAGCCATGGCGGCGATGCCCTGGGCGCCTCCTACCTTGTAGATTTCATCGGCGCCGGCCATATGGGCAGCAGTGAGAACGTACTTGTTGATCTTTCCTTCGGCATCCGGCGGGGTGCACATAACGACCCGCGGACAGCCTGCGATTTTGGCAGGAATAATATCCATGAGAACCGTGGAAAACAGCGGGGTCGCCCCGCCCGGAACGGTGACGCCGATATTCTGAATGGGACGGATCAGCTGTCCTAAGGTCACTCCCGGCTTCCGTTCATAGGTCCAGGTCTCTGCCAGCTGCTTCTGATGAAACTCCCGGATGTTTGCGGCAGCAAGCTTCAGTGCTTCCATCATTTCCGGCTCTACGGCATCCATAGCCTCCCGGATCTCCTCCTCAGAAACCCGCAGATCCGTTCCGTCCCAGCCGCTGAATTTTCTGTTGTATCTGTAAATGGCTTCATCGCCGTTTGCTCGGACATCGGCAATGATTTCCTTTACCGTGCGGTCCACGGCTTCAAAGTCCTCCTCGGTGCGGTTGCCCAGGAGCTCTGCTGCGGCCGCTTCTTCGCCCTTACTGATGTTGCGTATGATCATTTTATTTACCCCCGATACTGCCGGAGCCCGGAGCAAAAGCCCCAGGCCCGCAGACTTATTCTCTGTTTTTCAGCGCTTCCATAATATCTGCCACCTGCTGCTCCTTTGTCTTCAGGGAGGCACGGTTTACAATAAATCTCGCGCTGATGTCGGTTACTTCTTCTACTACTTCCAGACCGTTTTCACGCAGGGTGTTTCCTGTTTCCACAATATCCACAATGACATCGGAAAGTCCCACGATCGGCGCAAGCTCCACGGATCCGTTGATCTTGATGATCTCAATGGATCTCCCCTGCTTTGCAAAGTATTCCTTGGCAACGGCAGGGTACTTTGTGGCTACACGGAGCTTTTTCTTCGGATTATATGCGAAACCCTTCGGGGCTGCAACTGCAAAAATGCATTTTCCGTAGCCCAGGTCCATCATTTCAAAAACATCGGAGCCGCTTTCAAGGAGGGTGTCCTTTCCGATGACCCCTACATCGCAGGCCCCCTTTTCCACGTAGATGCCTACGTCCACGGCTTTCACAAAGACGATGCGGATTTTTCCGCTGGCATCGTCAAAGATCAGCTTGCGGCTTTCCTTTGTATATTCAGGAAACGTAATGCCGATGGCCGCCAGCTGCTTCATGGTGGTGTCTGCAAGGCGGCCCTTGCCCAGGGCAATGGTGAGCATGTCGCCTGAGGCGTCGTCGTTTCGTTCGGATGCTTCGTACAGTGTTTCCAGATTGAGCCCGAAGCCCACAGCCGGAATGTCTTTTCCGAATTTTTTCATGAGGCGGTCATAGCGCCCGCCGCTGCCGATAATCACGCCGCTTTTTTTCAGGTAGATTTTAAAGATCATGCCGGAGTAGTACTCCAGACTGTTGATCAGACTCATGTCGGCAGCCAGGGCAGACGAATCCTTTACGGCTGCGGCAACGGACTTCAGGTTTTCCACTGCGGCCTTCATGCGGTCGTTGAGGGCCATGGCAGAGGCTTTTTCTGTCACCTCCCCCACGGTTCCATAAAGAAACGGAAGGGCAAGAAGCACCTGACTGATGCGCTGGGGCACCTGCTGGCTTCTGATAAAGCCTTCGATTCCGGGAATGTTCTTTGACTCTACCAGCTGTCTGAGAATTCCGGTCTGCTCCCGGATCACAGCAAGCTCCTCCTCTAAGGAAGCATCCCCGCCCGTCCTGTCTGTAAGGCATCCGGAGTTTTTCAGCTCCTCAACAAGGCCGTTGAAATAGCCGGAATCTCCGATTTCGGTCTTAATATCCTCGAAGCCTGCAGCCTTCACGGCTGCCACTGCTGCATCGATGACATCTGCGTCTGCCTCAGGGGAGGCAGCACCGAAGCATTCGATCCCTGCCTGACGGAATTCCCGCTTTTCCAGCGCACGGAAATCTGCGCTGCGGTAAATGTTGGAAACATACATCAGCTTGACGCTGCCCTCGGAAGGCTTATAGTGGGTTGCCATCATCCGGGCAATGGGAATGGTGGCATCCGGGCGGAGCACCATGAGCTTTCCGCTTTTGTCGATGATCTTGTACATCTGATCCGTATCGGAAGAGATGCCGTCATCTGCAAAGAGATCGTAATACTCAAAGGTCGGCGTCATAATCCGGCGGTAACCTGCCGCCTGAAAGGAATCTGTCACACAGTTCTGGATCCTGTGCATTTTCTCGTATTCTTCATAATTGATATCCGCTACACCTTCCGGTATAAAGTTTCTGATCATAATTCAAATCTCCTGATTCTACACACTTATTTCCGGCGCGGAGCCCGGGGGACCGGCGATAGTCCTGATGCCCTGCGCTTTCTTGCTTTATCACTTTATCACGCTACCACAATAAAGATTATAATGTATACACATCCTGCTGTCAAATCATTTCTTTTGTGCTATACTAAACCTCAGAAAAAACATTTGCAGGAGGACAAATCACATGCTTTTTGATTATCATACACATTCCGCCTTTTCCGATGATTCCGATACGCCCTTAAAGGACATGCTGGATCAGGCCTGCCGTCTGGGACTTTCGGAAATCGCCGTGACGGATCACTTTGACCCGGGATATCCGGATCCGGAGTACCCCTTTGAGCTGGCCTTTGACGAATACCACCGGACCCTTGAGCAGTACCAGAAGGACTACGAAGGGCGGCTTCAGATCGTGAAAGGCATCGAAATGGGCATCCAGCACGACCAGCTGGACCGCTGCGCCCGCGCAGCCCGGGCATACGACTACGATTATATCATAGGTTCCTTCCACTGTGCACTGGGAGAGCCTCTTTACCAGGGACACTTTTTTGACGGAAAAACGGCAAAGCAGGCCTTCATCGACTATTTTACGTACGTTTATGACAATCTCAGCGTTTATAAGGACTACTGCTGCTGCGGTCATCTCAACCTGGTGGCCCGGTACTGTGAAATGGAGGCCCCTGCCTTTAAGGAATACGGCGACATTGTGGAGGCCATCTTCAAAATGATCATCCCCGAAGGAAAAGGAATCGAGCTGAACACCTCGTCCTTTAAATACGGCATGGCAGAAACCTGTCCCTCTGAAGAAATCCTGAGGCTCTATCGGGAAATGGGGGGCGAAATCCTGACCCTGGGCTCCGACGCCCACGATCCGTCCCGGATCACCGACCACTTCGGCTATGCCAAAGAGTACCTTCAGTCTCTGGGATTTAAGTACCTTTCCACCTTCCGGGGCAGAAAGCCTTCCTTCGTGAAGCTGTAAGAAATCACGTAAAAAAGCGAAAGTACCCGGAAGGACACTTTCGCTTTTTAATTACTTATTTTGCCCTGTCATCC
>JBJFFZ010000024.1:0-21239 GCA_051892195.1 Anaerovoracaceae bacterium | reverse complement strand
TCAGAGTGTGATCCAGTCTGTTCTGGAGAGCACCTAACTGACCTCTCTGCTTAGAAACTGTGTTAACAGCGTCCTTGATGGTAGTGATTGCATTACCAGCCGCATCCTGAGTTGAAAGGTCAAGACCATGTAAACCTAAGCCGTTAGAACTCATATCTGCGATGGAAACAGTTACTTTCTGGTAAGACTTGTTTGTATCACCAACCTGTAATACCAGACCCTGATTGCCGCCAGCCAGACTAGAACCGTTTGCTAAACCAAGAGTTGCAGCAGTCGTTCTGTCTCCGATATCTGTAAAGCTAAAAGTAACATCCTCATCTCCGCCATACTTAATCTGGAAAGCCCCATCCTTTACATCTACTGTAAAATCTGATGCTGTTAATCCTGTTAATCCTGATGCGGAATCCTTAGTGCCTGCAGTCAGACCTAACTCGGTATTGTAGTTCCCAACAGCAGTCTGAATTGCTGTCTGTAAAGCTGTTGCAGCAGCAGCCATCGTTGTTGTTCCTTTAGTGACTGCAGGCGATGCAACATTTACGCTCTTCCCATTAATAATCATATTAAAGGATTCTGTTGTTGCATTTCCCGCAAGAGTATCGCCATTGTAAATCTCATCGCCTTCAGTAATTTTAGATTCTCCAGCTGTTGAGCCGAACAGTATTGCACCAATACTTTCATTAGCTGCATCATCTGAGTCAGTACCGATAAAGCCGATAGAAGAATTCACATCTTTATTTATGCTTTCAGCTGTAATAGAACCTGCACCTGAAGAAGTAAATTTCACACTGCCTGTAAGTCCCTGTGCCTTCATTTCGTTGTTAAAAAGGTCAGTTAACTTGTTGGCAATATCCTTAGTCTGCTCTGCAGTCGCAGACGAAAGATCCGTGTTCAATGCCCCGAACACTTTTGCTGCTTCATCCTTACTCCAGTCAATTGTCAGTGACTGACCATCCACATCAAAAGTATCTACTGTTGCAGTAGTACCAGAAAAATCATCTAAAGCAGCAAGATCTACGGTAGCAGCAGCCGATTTTGTAACATTTGCTCCAGTAAATACTGTGCCTGATGCACTTGTTGCACCTCCGCCAAGCGAACCGTCTAACAGATTAATACCGTTGAAGTTTGTGGACTGAGAAATTCTGTCGATTTCAGACAGGAGCGCATCGGTTTCTTCCTGGATGTTGGCTCTGTCTACGCCGTCCTCGTAAGTACCGTTGGCAGACTGAGTAGCCAGCTCTGTCAGTCTTGTGAGCATGGAGTTTACTTCTGTGAGAGCGCCTTCTGCGGTCTGTACCAGAGAGATACCGTCGTTGCAGTTGTCCTGTGCCTTTTCCAGACCTGCGATCTGGGAGCGCATCTTTTCGGAAATTGCGAGACCTGCTGCGTTATCAGCTGCAGAGTTGATCTGATATCCGGAAGATAACTTTTCCAGGTTGCCTGATAACTTGCTGTTGTTGCCTGCGTAGTTTGAGAGCGAATTCATCGCTGCTAAATTGTGCTGAATTCTCATTTTTTGTTCCTCCTTGATAGAAAATGAGCGGTGGTCTTCCTGCCTCCGCCGGAGGCGGTTTCTGCGGGTGCGCAGAGCGCACGTCCCTCCGGGGTTTTATGGAAAACCGGTTGATAATTATTCCTTGTAACTGGAAAACATCCTTGTCTTCCCTGCTACACTATATCTATCGAACGCACCTCCGGGGACTTAAGGTTTTTCCGGAAATATTTTTTGCGCTTCGCCGGCGGGCCGGCGCTATGAGGGCTGCTGTGCCGGAACTGGGACAAAAAAACATCCTGCAGGTTTTCGGTCTGCAGGATGCATGGTTGTATTTGCTGTATTTGAGATGTTGCTGTACGGGCCGGATTTTTCGTTACACGATCTCGGTGTAAAAAATGCCTGTCAGAAGCTGCACGCCCAGGGACACCAGGCTGATGCTCACCCAGCAGGTGAAGCCCATAAGGATCGGTTTTCCGCCTTTTTTGATGAGGTCTACGATATTGGTGTTGAGGCCGATGGCGCACATGGCCATGGCGATAAAGAATTTTGCCAGCCACTTCATGGCAGGAACGAAGCTGCCCATATACGCCGCGGAAGCTCCGCTTTCCGGAAGCAGACCCACCAGGGTGGTGATGACGGATGCGGCGATAAAGTACAGGATAAACATCGGGAACACGCTCTTCAGGGAGTAGCTGCTTTCGGCGCCCCCCTGCTTCTGTGCCTTTCTGGCCTGATACAGGGCCAGGACCAGGGTGATGGGGATAATGGCAAGGGTCCGGGTGAGCTTGACGGTGACGGCTGCCGACAGGATTCCGTCTACGCCGTAGATTCCCTCGGCGGTGGATGCCGCTGCGGTTACGGAGGATGTGTCGTTGACGGCGGTGCCTGCAAAGATGGCAAAGCCTTCGGAGCCCAGACCGATGGCATGTCCCAGGGTAGGGAAAATCAGGGCTGCGATGACATTAAAAAGGAAGATGACGGAAATGGACTGGGCCACCTCCCGGTCGTCGGCGTTGATCACCGGCGCTGTGGCTGCAATGGCCGATCCCCCGCAGATGGAGGAGCCCACGCCGATGAGACAGGACACCCGGCTGTCCATGTGCAGCACCTTCATCATGAGGTACGCAACAATCAGCGATGCGGCAATGGTGCACACGATCACCGGAAGGCTCCGGGAACCGACGGACACGATGGTGCCCAGGTTCAGGGAGAAGCCGAGAATAATGACTGCCCACTGCAGGATCTTCTTTGAGGAAAACTTGATTCCGTCCTTCATGGCGTCCCCGCCGGCCAGAGCCGGCACACACAGGGTCACGATCATTCCTATGAGGATCGCAAACACCGGCGCCCCGATGACGTCCAGAGAAAAGGACCCCAGGCGCAGTCCTCCAAGAAAGGTGGAAACCGCTGCAATCACAGCGCACAGCCCGATGCCCGGGCCGTTTCGTTTTATAAAATTCATAAATAATCGCCTCCATTTACAAGCCCCATCATACTCCCCGCCTCAAAAAATGTAAAGAATGAATTGAAAAACCCTCTTGCAATCCTCCGCCGAATATGGTAGATTGCAGCATGTACAGGCGGTTTGCAGCGCAGGCCGGTCCGCAGCCGCGGACCCCGCAGAGCCTTCGGCTCAGAAGCAGACCTCCCATGCACCCGGGGTATTAGCGCAGCTGGGAGCGCACCACACTGGCAGTGTGGGGGTCATGGGTTCGAGTCCCATATGCTCCACCATTCCAAAGCAGGTAGAAATACCTGCTTTTTTGTTTTTCAATCAGCACCGTCGCTTTTTATTTCATTACCAACGCAATTATTACTTCGTTATCAATATAACCTCCCCGCTGCGGCTATAGCCATAGCCGCCCATGGCGTCCAGACGGTCATGAAATGCGCTGCTTTTGAGGATTTCTATAAAGACCCTGACGGCATGCAGGTCTAAAAACCGCTGGGGAACTGCAAAATCATATTCTTCTATGCCCACTTCCACAAAATCCAGGTCCATGGCCTTTGCGGCGGACAGTACGCCCATGCCGGTATCGGCGCTTCCGCTCTTTACGGCTGCTGCCACGGCCATATGGGTATTGCCTTCCCGCTGGTATCCCGGGATTTCGTCCGGGGAGATGCCCAGCTGCTTCAGCCGGTAGTCCAGCAGCACCCGGGTGCCTGCGCCCCGCTGTCTGTTGATATAGCGTTTTCCGGGAAGGTCCTCAATTCCGGTGATGTTCTGCGGATTTCCGGCGGGAACCATGAGCCCCTGAATCCGCTCCACCCCCTTGATCAGCGCCATGGGCTCATCGAAGATTCTGCGGATATAGGAAATGTTGTATTCCCCGGTTTCTCCATTAAGCAGATGGGTAGGCGCCATATGGGCTTCTGCCCGTTTCAGGCTCATGAGGCCTGCCATGCTTCCCACATGGGTGCTGGAAAGAAATACATTTTCGTAATCATTTGACATGATATCGCTGATCACGTCCAGGATCAGGTCGTGGCTGCCGGTGAGCATCAGGGTATTTTCCACCTCCGCCATGGACCGGTACAGGTTCACCTCCACCTCATCTCCTGCTTCTACGCCTTCGCAGTTCTGAGGGATCACACAGAAACCGTCGGCTCTCACCAGGGACATGGCTGCCCCGGCGCCTCTGGCCAGCGGAGCGGCCGCCAGACGTTCTCCCACTCTGCCCACCTTGACCCGAACGTATTCCTGGTATTTCAGGCCGGATACGATTCTCCTTGATATAACAGCCGTTACCTTTTCATGCTCTGCCGATGGATTTTTTGTCAGGTACTGCAGTACGGGAGAAACAAATTTTGTAAAGCCGATATAAGCGGACACCGGATAGCCCGGAAGACCTATGACCGGTGTGCTTTCCACCATGGCAAGAATGACGGGCTTGCCTGGTTTCACGGCCACGCCGTGGATCAGGACCTCGCCCAGTTCTCTCAGGACGTGAACCGTATAGTCCTCTGTTCCGGCGCTGGTGCCGGCGTTGATGATCACCAGATCATATTTTTTTACTGCGTCGGATACGGCGGACTTTATCCGGTCAAAATCGTCGGGCAGGACATCAAACCGGTGGGGCTCACCGCCCTCCTCGGTCACCAGTCCTTCAAACATTCTGGAATTTGATTCGGGGATCTCTCCCTCCCCTGCTCCGGCCCGGGGATCGACGATTTCGGAGCCTGTGGGAAAGATGGCTGCTGTCGGTTTTTTTACTACTTCGATTTCTGTGATTCCGCCTTCCAGCAGAACGCCTATATCGATGGCTCTGATTTTGTGGGAGCCCGGCAGAATCATTTCTCCCGCCGCAATGTCCTCGCCGATGGGACGGATGTGCTGCCACGGCGCTGCCGGTGCTGTGATTCTTACAGAGCCGTCCTCCATCTCGGCCAGATCCTCTGCCATAATGACTGCGTCAAAGGGTTCCTGTATGGCATTTCCCGTGTTGACCTGGGTGTATTTTTCGGGACTCAGGAACAGGGGGGCTGCCTCGGAGGCGCCCATGGTATCTGCGGACGTTACTGCGATTCCGTCCATGGCTGCCGCATTATAATGAGGGGAGCTGCACTTGGCATAAGCTGCGGCTTTCGTTACTCGATGAAGTGCTTCTGTCACGGGAATGGTTTCAAATGCGGGCCTGCAGTGCTCCCGCACTGACCTCATAAAGATCTCCAGTGCTTCCTCTGCAGGGGTGTTATTAAGGTATAAATTTCTTTTCTGCATCTTCTTGTCTCCGTATTCTGATTGCACACGTTTCCGGTGTTCCGGCCTGCCGCTGCGGTATCCTGACTGCGCACGATTCCGTTGCCGGTGTCCGGCCTGTCTCTGCGCACGGTTTTTCATCACAGCTGCGGGGCTGCGCGGTCAAACAAAATAACCTCTGCCCGCTGGCCTGCCCCCATGCCTTCTGAATTCTGTCCCATAAGTATATATCCGTCTGCATAAAGAAGGGTATTCCATGCGCCGGACCGGCCTAAAACGGGCTCTGCCAGCAGCCGGTCCGACCGGATCAGCTTTACAGGCACGCAGGTTTCTCTGCCCGGCGCTGCTGCAGCATTTTCGGTGAGCTCTGCCTCTACAGCGGGAATCACACCGTCCTGCCAGCCCCGCATGAGCCAGCCGAAAAGCAGTTCAAACACCGTGGAGGCTGCGGCAGGATGGCCCGGCAGTCCGGCCAGTACGGTGCTGCTTTTCTCATCCCAGGCAAGAATGGTGGGTTTTCCCGGCTTCAGGGCAAGGCCGTGGATATATACGCCGCCGTGGGTCAGCTCATCAAAGAGTCGTTCGGTCATGTCTTTTTTTCCCTGGGAGCTTCCTCCGGAGGTCAGGACAAAATCGCTGGTTTCCATGGCCGCCCGGATAGCCGTCCGAAGCTGTTCTTCATCATCCGGAACCAGCAGGGTCTTTTGCACCTGAAAGCCTGCAGCCCGGGCCTGTACCGTCAGGGCATAGGCGTTGCTGTCATAGACCTGGGCCGGTTTCAGGGGCCGGCCCGGGGCTGCCAGTTCGTCCCCCGTGGAAATAATGGTAACGGTGTAGGGCGCAAAGACCTCCGCCCGGTGGATGCCCGCTGCGGCCAGGGCGCCGATTTCCTGAAAGCGGAGCTTTCGTCCCTTTTCCATGATCTTCGTGCCTTTTTTCATGTCCTCCCCGGGCATCATGACGGATTCTCCCGGTACGGCAGGCTGATACACCCCCATATGTTCCGGGTCAAACAGTTCGCAGTGCTCCACCATGACCACGGCATCGGCCCCTTCCGGGAGCATGCCTCCGGTGGGCACATAGGCGCACTGTCCGGGGGCGATGCCTTTCTCAGGCTTTGTTCCTATGGGGATGTCCTCAACCACTTCAAAAAACGAAGGAATGCTGTCGGAGGCTCCGTAGGTATCGGATGCCCTGACGGCATATCCGTCTGCTATGGACCTGCGGAAGGACGGAATGTCTGCAGGAGCCTCCACGTCTGCCGCCAGGCGGCAGCCTGCCGCTTCAGGAAGCTCTCTCACCTCTTTTTTACGGGGGATTCTTCGGATGTATTCTGCGAGGCGGTCTCTGGCCTCCTGTGTCGTTGATACATTGAGTAATTTCATGTTTCACTCCTTGATTCTCGACTATTGTATGTACCTGATTTCCATCTTCCACATACCGCGGTACGCCTCGGAAACGCAGAGCACTGCCTCCAGATTCCAGAAAAAATCTGTAAAGCAGTCAAATTTTCCGCCTCTGGCGCACCAGTTGAAAATGTTGCCCGCGTGCATCATAAAAATGGAGCTGCACAGGTAGCGGGCATCGGAGGGATTTCCGATGATTGCGGCTGCCTGGGCCTCGCGGAGCAGGCGGGTCAGGCGTTCTTCCATTTTATTCGGAAAATCAAACACTGTCTCATTTTTGGCTTCCGTCAGGCGGTAGGAAAGATAATGGGATATGAGGTCTGCATGATCGGAATTGCACATGTTTTGTATGTATAAAATCTGCATGCGGATGATGGCGACCCAGGGATCGGGTGCGTTCTCCACCCATTTTTTCATTTCTTCGGAGAAAAAATACAGGTTTTCGTAATATTCCGACAGCAGATGCTCTTTGTTTTTAAAATGGCGGTAAAAATTGGCCCGGGAGACGCCCGCCCTGCGGCATATTTTCTGTATGCTCACGGCATCAAAGCCTTCCTCGTAAAACATCTGTATTGCGCACTGTACAAGGGCCTTATGAGTGCGCTCATACTTTCCGTTTCCTTCAACTGACATAAGTATTCTCCTGAAAGCTGACGGCCTGACAGGGGCTGCGGCAGTCAGCGCGGTGCTGGCAAATCTTCGGATGATGCTGAAAAAACAATCCTTCTCAGCGTTACGTCAATTATATTATTGACATTACATATTTTCAATCATATAATTTTAGTCAGAAAGTAAAATTAGACAGTGTCTAATTTTTGTTTTCTGTCCGTGCCGGGCAATCTGCCTGAAACGGTACGGAAGCGGGTTCGAAAAATACGTTTTTATTTGTCATACAAAAGGAGATGTTACGATGATACACGCAACCATCAACGGAATCCCGGTTGAGGTTCAGGAAGGAACCACCATCCTGCACGCAGCCGGGCAGTACGGCATCGAGATTCCGACTCTGTGTTATATCAAGGACCTGGCGCCGGAGGGTGCCTGCCGCATGTGCATGGTGGAGATTGAGGGCAGTCCGAAGCTGGCTGCTGCATGCTCCACTCCCATCGCTGAAGGAAATTCCATTCTTACAGAAAGCGATAAGGTGCGCGAATCCCGCCGTGCGGTTCTGGACCTGCTGCTGAGCCGTCATGACGCGGACTGCTTCAGCTGTGCAAAAAACGGGGACTGCAGACTGCAGCAGTACTGCTTCGAATACGGCATTGAGCATACGTCCTTCCCAAAGGAGGAGTTCACCATGCCCATCGACGATTCCAGCAAATTCTTTACATACAATCCGAACCGCTGTATCCTGTGCCACCGCTGCGTAAACACCTGCAGCAAGCTGGCCGGCCGGGGGGCCATCGGCGTTGTAAACCGCGGCATCAAGACACTGATCGCACCGCCGTTTGAGATGAATATTGCGGATTCCACCTGCGAATCCTGCGGCAACTGCGTTTCTGCATGTCCAGTAGGGGCGCTGATGCCGAAATCCCAGCACCCGTACAGAAGCTGGCAGACCCATAAGGTACGCACCACCTGCACCTACTGCGGTGTAGGCTGTCAGCTCGATCTCGTCGTGAAAAATGATCTGGTGGTGGATGTACAGCCGGCGGACGGTCCTTCCAACCACGGTCTGCTGTGCGTAAAGGGCAAGTTTGCATTCGACTTTATCAACAGCAAGGACCGGCTGAAAACGCCGCTGATCCGCAAGGACGGTGAGCTGGTTGAGGCTTCCTGGGACGAGGCCCTGGATCTTATTGCTGGAAAAATCAGAGAGACAAAAGAAGAATTCGGTCCGGATGCCATTGCCGGATTTTCTTCCGCCCGTACAATCAATGAAGACAACTACCTGTTCCAGAAGTTTATGCGTGCCGCCATCGGCACAAACAACGTGGATCACTGTGCCCGCTTATGCCACAGCTCCACAGTTTCCGGACTGGCCACCACCCTGGGCTCCGGCGCCATGACAAATCCTATCGGCGACGTTCTGAAGGCGGAGGTCATCTTTATCACCGGTTCAAATACAACGGTTGCCCATCCGGTTATGGGGATGCAGGTGCGGCAGGCCAAGGCCAAAGGCGCAAAGCTCATCGTAGCCGATCCTAAGCGCATCGACCTTGCGGATATTGCAGACATCTACCTGCAGATCAATCCGGGCACCAGCGTGGCTCTTTCCAACACCATGCTCAACATCATCTTCGCAGAAGGTCTGGAAGACAGAGCATACATCGAAGAACACACCGAGGGCATCGAAGAGCTGAGAGAATGTGTCAGGGCCTACACTCCTGAAGTGGGCGCAAAGATCTGCGGTGTAGACAAGGAACTGATCATCCGGGCAGCAAGAATGTACGCATCCTCCCACAGATCCTACATCGCCTATGCAATGGGAATCACCCAGCACCTCAACGGCACAAACAACGTAATGAGCATCAGCAATCTGGCGCTGGTTACGGGAAATCTGGGCCACGAAGGCTGCGGTGTAAATCCGCTCCGCGGACAGAACAATGTACAGGGTGCCTGCGACATGGGCGCACTTCCTACGGACTATCCTGCTTACCAGAAGGTATTTGATCCTGAGGTGCGGGCAAAATTTGAAAAGGCCTGGGGCGTACCGCTGAACCCTGAAAAGGGCCTGCCTGTAACAAAAGTCATGCCGGCCATTCTGGCTGACAAGGTCAAGGTGCTGTACATCATGGGCGAAAATCCGATGGTTTCAGATCCGGATGTCACCCACGTTGAAAAAGCCCTGGACAAGGCTTTTGTCGTAGTACAGGATCTCTTCCTTACCGAGACGGCAGAAAAGGCGGATGTGGTACTTCCTGTCACCTGCTTCGCGGAAAAGAACGGTACCTTTACAAATACGGAACGCCGTGTACAGATGATCCGCAAGGCAGTTCCTGCAAAGGGTCAGTCAAAGCATGACTGGGAGGTTCTTGCGGAGCTGATGAACCGTCTTGGCTATGAATGTCATTACGATTCACCGGAAGACATCTTCAACGAGATGCGCACTGTGACGCCTTCCTATGCAGGCATCACATACGATAAGATTGAAAAATCCGGAGAGGGCATTCACTGGCCATGTCCGGATGAAGCCCATCCGGGTACACCGCGTCTGCATGTCAACGGACCGGGAAGAAACAACGGCATCGGCCTGCTCAAAGCCATGGACTGGGCCGCATCTCCTGAAACAGAGGACGATGAGTATCCGATCACCCTGATGACATGCCGTATTCTCTACCATTACCATACAAGAACCATGACCGACCGCACGGTGGGCGTTCATTATACTGCTCCGAGAAATTACATCGAGCTGAACCGGGACGACGCCATGGCTAAGGATATCAAGGCCGGAGACTGGATCAGCGTCACCTCCCCGAGAGGAACCATCCACTGCGAGGTCCACATCGAAGATACGCTGGAGCCTGGCGTAGCATGGATGCCGTTCCACTACAGCAACGGTGCCAACGTGCTCACCGACTCCGAAAATCTGGATCCTGTCTGCATGATGCCGGGTTACAAGCAGGTCGGTGTAAAGATCGAAAAGGTCAGCGAGGAAAAAGCAAAAGAGCTCACACAGCTGGCATTGAACGATGAACTGGGCTACTACGAATCCGAAGCAAAGGATCTCATCTGGTATGCGGAGGAACCGGATGAACTGGCCTATCTCAAGGAAAAAGCCGCTTTTTATAAGTTTTAAAAAACGATAGTATATTTAAATAACAACTCCAGAAAATCTGCAGTCAGCCCTCCGGCTGACTGCAGATTTTTCATTTTCGTTCACATAATCTACACTTTTACATCCGCAATTCACCATTTTTTCCCTGTAAACTGTGTATGAAAAAAACAACGCCGAAAGGAGTTTCATGATCCTATGAAAAGAAAAATTATTGCAATCTCGCTGGCAATGACACTGCTCACCGGCTCAGCCAGCATGTCATTTGCTGCGGCGGATGCCTCATCCGCCGGCGCTTCCGTTTCTGCAGCAGAAACAGGCACTGTTGCGGCGGCAGCCCTTTCGTCTTCTGCGGCTGCAGAAGCTTACGCCGATGCATCTTCCATTGTGCTTTCTGACAGCGGCATCACTTTTAACGGCTCTGCGGTGGGTACAGATGGCAGCGCAGCAGTCTATACCTCAAACGACATTATCTACTATGAAGACCGGGACACCTACGACAGCGGCAACACCTATGGTGAGGGCACAGCCTCAGACAGGCATACGGCTGCGGAAGCAGATGCCCATACCGTTGTAAATATTACAGAGCCCGGCACGTATATCATTTCCGGAACCCTGTCAAAGGGACAGATTGCAGTGGACCTCGGGGAGGATGCAAAGGCCGACCCGGACGCAAAGGTGACCCTTATATTAAACGGCGCTGATGTCACATGCACCGTGGCCCCTGCTCTGATTTTCTATAATGTTTACGAATGCAATACGCAGTGGGTGGCCTATGACAACGGCGAAACGGAAGAATACAATGCTTCAGCCGACGTGGACACTTCGGATGCCGGGGCATCCGTCATTATTGCTGACGGCAGTGTCAACACCATTTCCGGCTCTCATGTGGCTAAGATATATAAAGACAATGCAGATCAGAAAAAGAAACACAAATACGACGGGGCATTTTATTCCTGCATGTCCATGAACATTGACGGCGGCGATGCCGATACAGGAATCCTCAATATTATCGCGGACAACGAAGGTCTTGACAGTGAAATGCATCTGACCTTCAACGGCGGCAGAGTCTTTATCCAGTCCCAGGATGACGGGATCAACACCAACGAGGACGGTGTTTCTGTTACAACCATCAACGACGGGGAGCTGCATATCGTGGCCGGTCTTGGAAGCGAGGGGGACGGCGTTGACTCCAACGGTTACCTGGTGATCAACGGCGGTACGGTCATCGCCACAGCAAAGCCGCAGTCTGATTCCGGACTTGACAGTGACATGGGTTCTTACATCAACGGAGGCTATGTGGTTGCCACCGGCTCTACCATGGACTGGGCGGAAAGCGACTCCCAGCAGGTCACCATGAACCTTCAGTTTGCTTCCTCTCAGGATGCTGACGAGGCAATTATCGTAACCGATACGGACGGAACGGTGATCTTCGCCTACGATCCGGATAAGGATGAAACCACCGGCTCCCACAACCGGGGCTATCAGGGGGCAGTCATCAGCTGCCCTGAGTTTGAGGTGGGCAAGACCTACAACGTATATATCGGCGGCGATGTGACAGGCACCGAGGTCAACGGTCTGTATGACGCATCCACCGTAACAGGATTTTCCGGCGCAGTACGGCAGGAATATACGGGAACCGATGTGGGCAGAGGCGGTCCCGGGGGATTCAGGGGTGAACGTCCGGAGCTTCCGGAAGGTGCCGATCCTGAAGAATTTGCAGGTCAGAAGCACCAGCGTCCCGACGATGCAGACAGAGACAATATGCAGCCTCCTGAGCTTCCGGAAGGAATGACCATGGAAGACCTCATGAACATGAGACCGGATGACAGGGAAGGCTTCTCCGGTCCGGGAGGCTCCGGTCAGGACAGCAGTACCGCTGCAGGTCCTGCCTCTGTGAACTTCTATATGAATGACAAGGTAAATGCCTTCAGCGGAGTAACGGATGAAGGCACCAGCATCGCCTCCGGCGATGAAAACACCGGCAATGATACAGAGGGTGCCCTGGGCTTTAAGGATATTTCAAAAACCGGCTGGTATTACAGCGGCGTGGAATACGCGGTAAACCATAATCTCTTTAATGGAACCTCCTCCACCACCTTTGAGCCGGACGCAAACATGACCAGAGCCATGCTCTGGACCGTCCTTGCCAGAATCGACGGAAAGAATCCGGATACTTCTGCAGGAACAAAATGGTACAGTGAAGGGCAGCGCTGGGCCGAAGAAAATGAGATCTCAGACGGCACCATGCCTGACAGCTCCATAACCAGAGAACAGCTTGTCACCATGCTTTACAGGTATGCTGACGGCGGCTCTGCCGCCACCGAAAGCGGCAGCGCTTCCGCGCTGAATGATTTTTCCGATGCATCACAGGTCAGTGAATATGCCCGGGAAGCCATGGCATGGGCTGTAGAAAAGGGAATCATCACCGGCATGAGCGCATCTCAGCTCAGTCCGGGAAGCACAGCCACAAGAGCACAGGTTGCTGCGATCATTCAAAGATACGCCAGCCTTTAACATAAACAGAAAACCACGGGTCATCAGAAAGCCCGTGGTTTTTTGTACTTAAGAAAAAATCAGTTGTTGTCCCTTGATGCCAGAATCCGGAGAAGCTGAAGGAAGAGATTGATAATATCCATATAGATGTCCATGGCGCTGTCCACTGCGTTGTCCAGCGTCTTGACGTAGGCCTGGGCCTTTACCCAGTCATAACCGATGTACAGCGAAAAGATGACTGCAGCAACCCAGGAAAGAGCCGTTGGGTAAATATGAAACAGCATGCAGACCACCTGTCCGATGAGCAGTCCGATGAGGGCCACGAACAGCATCCGGCCCATGCCTGCAAAGGTTCCCGGAAAAGCGGTGGCTGCCACAAGCATGATTCCGGTCACGATGCCGGTGAGCAGAAAGGCCTGAAACACAACTCCCGGGGCAAAGCCCTGCAGGGTTACCGACAGCACCGCCCCCACAGGCAGCACTACAAGATTGTACCCGAGAAAGCTGATGAGGGGGTCCGAAGACCGGTATGTGATCATGATCCCCGCAAAGCAGCTGATAAAATACCCGATCAGCAGCACCAGCGGGCTGATCCCCATAAATACCGGCGCCAGCAGCTTTACCATCAGTATGTTTACCAGAACCCCGTATACGATCACGCCCCCTAAAACGAGATTGTAGGTCCGGTCGGAAATCACTGTATCCGAAGGGTTCTGATACAGGCGTTCCTGTTTGTTTGACAAAGCACCCATTCCCTGTGACATAAAAATACACCTCCATTTTTTTCTTTATATTACCACACAACCCCGGACTTTAAACAGAAAACTCCCAAAAAACAAAGAAAATGCCCATCCAGTCCGGCTCCTTCTGCCGTCTGAATGGGCACTTAATGAATTTCCTGAAGTTTCACTGTATAACCTCTCTTTCTATTGACTGTGTGAAATTGTTGTGTGTTATGGATCGTGACCTCTCATAGCTCCAACCTCCATCACCTTCACTCGGGAATCATCAGCGAATGTCTGAGTTAAGAATTACATGAACATCGGTCTGCCCTCCATATAACCAAAGGATTGAAGAAATACCTGCTGTCTTGTTCATCTTTACTGAAATGGGATCTACCACCCTACCGGTTTGAGGTTTTCTTTCCTTTGTTGTCTTTATAATACTATCTTCTTTTCAGCCCGTCAACACATTTTTGTATGTATACAGAATATTTTTACACATATTATTGTTATACATTCTTTTTTCAACTAATACCAGAATCCTGTCCCACTCTCACACCCCCGGGACTCGCAGGACGCAGCCTCTGGCTGCCCCAAAAAGCAGCAAACCGCCGGGCTGCGCCCGGCGGCAGGCGGTGCAGGGCACCGCGGTTAATTGATTTCTGTTTCTACCACACATTCGTTCTTGATGCGGCCTACAAGATACTGCAGGGCGTCGATGACATGGGGACGGATATCGCCGCCTACCAGGACGTACATTATATCATCGCCCACCTCCAGGCGGCCTTCGTTGAGCCATACTCTCAGGTAAACAATGCCTTCCATCTTGTAGGTTTCTTCGATGATGGCATCCACCTTTGCCTGATCGTAGGAAAATTCCATGCCGGTTACCGGCAGGGTTCCGCTCTCGCCGTGGCGCACCAGGGCTTTTGCTGTCTGGCGGACAACCCCGTTATGCGTCAGGAACATGCCTGCGTCCTTTGCCTGCGGGTGTTCCTTTGCTTCCTTCAGCCACTGATCCATAGAAGGGCTTGGTTTCTTTTCTGCCATAAGTTTGTCTGTTCCTTTCTGTTCTATACATACGATCGGTGCTATCATACAATACTGCGACCTGTTTTTCAATGCTTCTCCGGTCCCTGCTGCGAGCCTGCGCCTTTTCCTGTGCCCGGTTCCGGGGCGGTTCTAAACCAGAAGCTCCCCTGCCAGAACGGCCAGTACCCCCAGAATCATGGACAGAACCGCGTACGCGGCGGCGGTAAACCAGCTTCCGGCCTGCATGAGGTCCGTCAGCTCCAGAGCAAAGGTGGAAAAGGTCGTAAAACCTCCGCAGAAGCCGGCCTTCAGAAGAAGCACCATCCGGGGATCCAGGGACGTGTTTCTGGAGGCTGCTGCCGCAATCACTCCGATGAGAAAGGCCCCCGCCACATTGACCATCAGGGTTTTCACAGGAAACCCGCTGGAGGGCGACAGGGGGATCAGTCCCATGAGATACCGGCAGATGCTGCCCGCAAATCCTCCCAGACCCACTGCGAGACAGTTGAGAATCATAGGGATCCTTCCTTTCCGCCTCTACTGAAGCTCTTTAATGAGATCGCGGATCCGGGCCAGACCCTGCAGCAGCGTGTCCTTATCGGTTGCATAGGCGATGCGGACATACCCCTCCTTGCCGAATGCCGTTCCCGGAGCAATGGCCACATGCTTTTCGTTGAGAAGCTTCATGGTGAATTCCAGGGCAATGGAGTCCGTGCCGCTCTGCGGCATGACACCGTCGGCGGATGCTGTGGCCCTGAGGGCCTTTTCCACGCAGGAGATATCGATAAACAGATAGAAGGCGCCCATAGGATCAATGAAGGAAACCTCCGGGATTTCTTTTTTCATAAACGCAACAGCGGCTTCCATTCTCTCCCGGAAGGCTTTTTTCATCATTTCCGTGTAATCCCGGCACTCCGCCATGGCAGCCACCCCTGCCCACTGGGAAATGGTGGACGGATGGGAGGTGATATGGCCCTGCAGCGCAGTCATGCCCTTTGCGATTTCCCGGTTGGATGCGGTGTATCCGATACGCCATCCGGTCATAGGGGCGGACTTGGAAAGGCCGTTGACTACGATGGTCATGTCCTTTGCCTCCGGAGAAACCTCCGCCATGCTGACAAATTCATCTGCAAAGCAGATGGACTCGTACACCTCGTCGGACATCATGTAGATGCCTCTTCTGACGCAGACCTCTGCAATGTCTGCCAGTTCTTCTCTTGTATGTACAGTGCCTAACGGATTGGACGGATTGCACAGAATGATCATCTTTGTCCGGTCCGTGGCTGCGGCGTCAATCTCCGCCCCGGTAATCTTAAAATCGTTTTCTCTCTTTGTTTCAACAAAGACCGGCACTCCTCCCGCCAGCTTTACGATCTCCGGATAGCTTACGTAATACGGAGACGGAATCAGCACCTCATCCCCGTCGTCCAGCAGCGTCATGCAGGTGTTGGTCACGCCCTGCTTCGCCCCGTTGGTCACAACGATCTCATCCAGACCGTATTCCAGATGATTGTCTCTGCGAAGCTTTTCCTGAATCTGCTGGCGCAGCTCCACCAGACCCGGCACCTTGTCATAGCGGGTGAGATTTTCATCCATGGCCCGCTTCGCTCCTGCCTTTGCAGCGTCCGGCGTATTGAAATCAGGCTCCCCCACGCTGAGGTTTATGATTTCCGTACCCTCGGCCTTCATTTCAAACACCCGGGCGTTAATGGCGATGGTCCCGGAAGGGACAATATTTCTTACTTTCTTTGATAACATCATAATACTTCCTCCAATTACAGATCATTTTCGAACCAAGCGGCATTGATCACCATGCCCAGCATAAATATATATCCTATGAAATAAAACCACAGAAGCAGCGCGATGACGGCTCCCAGGCTTCCATAAACAACGTTGAAGCTTGCAAAGTTCTTCAGGTACACCGAATACCCGGCAGTGATCACAATGAATCCTGCAGCGGCGAACAGGCTCCCCGGAATGGTGTGGCGGACGGGAATCTTTTTTCCCGGAAGCAGCTTGTACAAAGCCGCCAGGATCATCCAGTAAATGGCCAGAGCCACCGGCCACCGCAGCACGGAAAACAGCCAGTCGGCATAGATGGTCAGCCCGAGAAATTCGCTGAGGATGGAATTGAAAAGCTTCAGCAGGGCGCCTCCGTAAACAAACACGATGAGGGTTCCCATAATCATGAGAATCAGGATAGCGGCCGTCAGTACGGCCCGGGCGCGGCTTAACAGAAAGCCTGTCCTCTGCCGGTCCTCCAGCTTGTATGTGTAGTTTGCCATGCGGATCATGGAAAAGATGATCTTGGATGCGCCCCAAAGGGCAACCACAAGAAACGGAAGTCCCCCGGCTCCGCTGAGGGCTTCTCTGACCGTTGTCAGAAGGGACACCGCCAGTTCTTCATCCGCAAACCGTTCCATCACAGATGCAAAGAGCTGTTCCGTAAGCGGAAACAGGCTGAGCCCCTGAAGGAGCAGGGTCATAATCGGAATAATGGAAAAAATAAAGTAGAAACCCATTTCTGCGGCGTTTCCCTGATAGTAGGGATCCCGCAGGATGCGAAGGACTCTGATCCCTGTATGAAGCAGTTTCTGTTTCACGTCTGTACCCTCCTGACAGAACTTGCAGCTGCTTTTCTCTCCGGTGCCCGGCAGCCCGGCTGCCGCCCTGAGCCTACTCCGTTTCCCGTTGAAACAGCTTATTTATCGTTTATCAGCGATATACATTTCTAATTGTTCCTTCAGACCCTGCAGCGCTCTGGCTCTGTGGCTGATGCTGTTTTTTTCCTCTGCAGTGATCTGGGCATAGGTCCGGTCAAAGCCCTCCGGAAGAAACAGCGGATCGTAACCGAAGCCTCCGTCTCCCCGCAGCTCCCGCAGAATGGTTCCCGGGCACTCGCCCCGGGCTGCAAGCACCGTGCCGTCCGGGTAGCACAGGGTCACCACAGACACAAATCTGGCTCCCCGTTCTGCGTCGGGAACGTCGGCCATCATCTGAAGCAGTTTTTCGTTGTTGGAAGCATCGGTGGCGTCCTCTCCGGAGAACCGGGCCGAATACACCCCCGGCGCCCCGTTCAGGGCATCGGTCTCCAGCCCGGAATCATCTGCTATGGCAGGCAGCCCGGTGGCCTTCATAATCGCCTCCGCCTTCAGCAGAGAATTTTCCTCAAAGGTGGTTCCGGTTTCTTCAACATCCAGATCCCCCGCCCCGGCCTGTGCCTTTGTAATGACCTTCAGTCCGAACTGGGCCGTAATGGCCTCGATCTCTGCCAGCTTATGGGCATTGCCCGTGGCAGCTACAATGACCTTTTCCTTTTCCATGAATTTTTTCCTTCTGTCCTTATTTCATACGTTTCCGAAGAAAACATTGAAACTTCAATAACATCGTTTATCTGCAATGAACAATTTTACTCATGCAGCGCTGTTATGTTGCAAAGCACTGCACTGTGTAATTTTACTTCTTTTTTTGTCTCTTTACAACCAGCTTCCCGGTTCCATATGGTTTTTTTTCCGTTCCTGTAGTAAAATAAATCTGTCTTATACCTTCAGGTTCTGCACCGCCCCGGCGGTGATCCTGTGAACAGAGTTCACGGCGTTTCAGTGCCCGGTATATTCATTCTGGTTTATTATTCATTATTTATTTATCTACTTGATGATAGGGAGGTTCAACGGTTATGGCACTTGTCACTACGACAGAAATGTTCCGGAAGGCTCTGACTGCGGACTATGCGGTCGGCGCGTTCAATGTAAACAATATGGAGATCATTCAGGGGATCGTGGAAGCAGCCCAGGAGGAAAATGCCCCTCTGATCCTGCAGGTCTCTGCCGGTGCGCGAAAGTATGCAAAGCCTGCATATCTGAGAAGACTGGTGGATGCCGCAATTGAGGATACGGGACTTGACATCGCTCTTCACCTGGATCACGGTGAGGATTTTGAGATCTGCAAGGCCTGCGTGGACGGCGGCTTTACATCTGTTATGATTGACGGCTCCAAGCATCCTTTTGAAGAAAACATCGCCCTCACAAAGCAGGTGGTGGAATACGCCCACGCCCACGGCGTTGTGGTGGAAGCGGAGCTGGGCAAGCTGGCCGGCGTAGAGGACAACATTAAGGTGGATGCCCGTTCTGCCACTTTTACAGATCCTCAGGAGGCAAAGGAATTTGTGGAACGCACAGGGGTCGATTCTCTGGCTATCGCCATCGGAACCAGCCACGGCGCCTACAAGTTCAAGGGGGACCCGTATCTGGACTTCGACCGTCTCAAAGAAATCCATTCCCTGATTCCTGACACGCCGCTGGTGCTTCACGGCGCATCTACGGTGCTTCCTGAATTTGTGGAGCTCTGCAACAAGTACGGCGGCGAAATCCCGGGGGCTCAGGGTGTTCCTGAGGAAATGATCACCGAAGCAGCAAAGTACGGCATCTGCAAGGTAAACATTGATACCGACCTCCGCCTTGCCATGACCGCCTCCATCCGCAAGTATCTGACGGAGCATCCCGGCGACTTTGACCCGCGGAAATACCTGGGACCTGCAAGAGATGCCATTCGCGGCATGGTATCCCACAAGATCCGCAATGTTCTGAAAGCAAGCAACAAGAGATAAACGCTTTTTCAGGAAACATATGCCATCCGGCCGCCCGGTCCCCGGGCCCCAGAAGCCGGAGCAAACCCATGTACAGTATAAAAAAATCAGCGGCAGGCTCAACCGAGCATCTGCCGCTGATTTTTATTTTCATATGCTGATTACATATATTACATTCTTTTTCCTAAGCCATTATAACAAAGAACACGATGGTGTCAATAATAAATACCGGAATCAGCACGCATACGGACCATGCCATATATCCGAAGAAGCTCGGCATCTTGATCCGGTTGCCTTCTGCAATGGACTTTACCATGAAGTTCGGTGCGTTTCCGATATAGGTGTTGGCGCCCATAAATACAGCACCGGCAGAGATGGCCAGGAGCATCTTCTGGGCCACAATGCCCACGCTGGTGGTGATGCCCACAGTCTCGCCCAGGGCTCCTGCGGTCTGCAGGAATACCAGGTAGGTCGGTGTATTGTCAAGGAAGGATGACAGGACACCGGTGCACCAGAACATCTGCCACGGCTGGTCCAGACCCAGCTGTCCGCCGTGCACCTTGAGCAGTGCCAGAGCAGGAATCATGGTGATAAAGATTCCGATAAAGAGCTTTGCAACCTCTGCAATCGGCCCGTAGTTGAACTCGTTGAGTTCCCGGATGGATTTCTTTGTTGTCTTGAGGGACAGGGCTGCCGCTGCAAGGATCATGACGATTTCCACAATGGTGGCATATGGGAATACCACTTCATCGTAAATGTGGATGCCTGCACCGTCGGCAAAGGCATCAACCGTCTGCGGCAGAACGCCGCTGGCAATAACACCCAGGATAATCATTGCGATAAAGATCAGATTGTGGGCGCCTTCCAGATGAATCGGCTCCTTTTCGCTGTTTCCGATCATATCCTGCGGGCTTCTTCCTGCAGCGATCTCCTTCTTGAAGTAGTACCGGTCCAGCATGATAAAGATGGCGAACATCAGCACCAGATTGAACAGGAAGATCGGGAACAGATGGAAGGTCCATGCAAACGGAACCCCTCTCTGAAAGCCCATGAACAGCGGAGGATCTCCCAGCGGAGTCAGACAGCCGCCCATGTTTGCTACGAGGAAGATAAAGAATACGATAATATGAACCTTCTTTTCTCTCCACTCATTTGCTCTGATCACCGGACGGATCAGCAGCATTGCGGCGCCGGTGGTACCGATCCAGCTGGCCAGCAGGGTACCGATGAGAAGCAGGATGGCGTTGACCTTTGTGGTTCCCACCAGGGTTCCCTTCAGTGCGATGCCTCCGGCAACCACAAAGAGCCCCAGCAGAAGAACGATAAACGGAATATAGTCCAGAAGAACGGACTCGAGGAAACGGAACCAGGTTTCTCCAGGTCCGTAGGCAATGCAGAACGGTACAAGGAACACCACCGACCAGGCGATGGCAACCTTCAGCATGTTGTGCTCCCACCATTCCGGCTTTACAAGCGGGAAGATGGCGATGGACAGCAGCATGCCGGCAAACGGAATAATGCTCCAGATGGGAAGCGATTCCGCCACTGCCTCATGGGCAGCTTCGTCTGCAAATACAGCTGTTGCGCTCATGATAAAAAGAAAGAGCGAGCTGAACAAAATACGATAAGTTTTCTTCATAAAAATTACACCTTCTTAAAAATAATAAAAAAACATAAAGATAATAGAGACCAAAATCTGTATTTTTTCTAAAACAAGATGCCTATTGTTTCTAATTTATAACGATTCCCCGGTGAAGTCAACCCCATTTTATACAAGAAAGTCAAAGGGGTCGCCGGAAGTCTTTATAAAGCACATCAGAAGAAATGCCGCCATAATGGTCACATTTTCCTCTCTCAGGATTCTGCGGCATTCTTCTCTGTCCGCAAGGACTACGTTGATATCTTCTGTTTCCTCCTGGTTCACGGTGGTCGGTGTGCCCTCTGCGTATCCGTACACGGTGGAGATGGATTCGTCGGAAAGGCCGATGGAGGTGTAATACGGTCTGGAGGAGCAGTGATCCTCTTTCAGGGTCAGGTTCATGCCGGTTTCTTCAAAGAACTCCCGGACGGCTGCTTCCTGGATCTTTTCTC
>JBJFFZ010000023.1:3980-5342 GCA_051892195.1 Anaerovoracaceae bacterium | reverse complement strand
TTCGGTCTGTTTACCGGAAAGGGGCTGTCCTGTATTGTGTTTGGGGGACAGCCCGGGCCGGGTGAGGCGGTTGTGGGCAGCGCGGAGCCTGCGGTTAGACGGGATTAATAGCCCAGTTCGTCGTTTACGAGGATGACCTTGAAGCGGCCCGGGGTCATGGAAAATGAGGTGACGAGCGTGTGGCAGCAGATCCGGTCCGGGGATTTGCAGTCAGCGCAGGCACCGGTTTCCTTGCACGGGGTGCTGATGTTGAAGCGCTGAGCGTTGATCGGGGCGGCAGTGAATTTTGCTCTGCTCATGGCATCGTCCAGGGTGCGCACGATTTTATTCATGGAAACAACCATGATGACTGTTTCCGGTCCGTAGGCCAGACAGGCAACCCGGTTTCCGGTTCCGTCGATGTTTACCATAATGCCGTCTTCGCTGAGGGCGTTGCAGCTGGTGAGGAAAAAGTCGGCGCTGTTGTGGCTCCGCTGAATCTGTCCCCGCTCTTCCGGGCTGGAAGCGGCGTTGCGGTCCAGAGCCCGGTAATTTCCGGCGAGCACGGCGTCGATAAGGCCGATGGCTTTGACGGTCATGGTACCGCCCCAGCCTACGGAGCTGCCCTCCGGAATAAGGTCCAGTGCGATTTTCAGCGCAGCTTCTTTGCTTTCCGCGTAAAATCCTTCATGATTGCGGCCTTCCAGGGCCTTGATGACTCTTTTCGCAAGCAGTTCGTTTCTTTTAAAATTCATTGGTTCCATAGTAAGGTTTCCTTTCCGTTTGCATATTTCTATCTGCCTGAATATTTCTGTCTGCTGCAGGGGCAGAAAACTGCGGTTTTGCGTTCTTTCCTGGTGGTATTGTAGCACAATGGGAAAACGGTGTCGACTGCAGGCACGTGGGCCTGGCGGGGCAGGGGTGTGGGTATGGGCACGAGGGTTCGCCGGGGAACAGGGGTGTGAATGCAGGCTGGAAACTGGCGTTTTTTTGTTTCAACAAAAGATTGTTTTTTTGACGATGTTGTAATCTTGTTGTACTGATTTTTAATTATTCAATTAAAAGCATCCAGTATTAAGAAAATAATAGTAATTAATCCCATGAAATATATGGAAAAGTAAAAATTTTAGTGTTTTTGCATAAAAATTACTGTAAATATATTGAAGATTTAGAAATTCAAGTGAAAATTTTACTGGAAATTTTCAAACACTTCAAAAAAAGTGGAGATTTGTTGGAAACGCTTTTTATAGTAAATCGTCGATAAACGATTGAAAAAGGGTGAGGGGAATTAATCAAATCTTAAAATTTTCCGTTGTTTTTTCTTAACCGGGCATTTGCTAAAATAAAATCAGCGGGACGACGCCTCTGGCGACACCCGGGCCG
>JBJFFZ010000023.1:0-3880 GCA_051892195.1 Anaerovoracaceae bacterium | reverse complement strand
CCGGCGGAGCCGGACCCTTTTGCGGGGGCGCAGAGCGCCCGGATGCCCGGGGCCCGCAGGGCCCCGGCTTCGTCCCTCAGACTGTACAGACTGTTTTGTTTTTTATTCGTTCTATTTCATGAAAAAGGGGAGATATTACTTGTTCAATATTCTTGTGTGCGACGATGAAAAAGATATCGTTGCGGCGCTGAAGATCTATCTCGGGGCTTCGGGGGAGTACCGGGTGCTGGAAGCCTTCAGCGGCAGCGAAGCCATTGCCCTTATGGAGCAGGAGGACGTTCAGCTGGTGCTCATGGATGTTATGATGCCCGGCATGGACGGCATTACTGCCACGGCCAGAATTCGGGAAAAATCCAATGTTCCGGTCATTATGCTCACGGCCAAAAGCGAGGACAGCGACAAAATCCTGGGGCTTGATATAGGGGCGGACGATTACATCACCAAGCCTTTTAATCCCGTGGAGGTGCTGGCCCGGGTGAAATCCCAGCTGCGCCGCTATACCAGCCTCGGGGCCTGGCAGGGGAGTCAGGTCAACGTCTACGAGATCGGAGGACTGCGGCTGGACAACGAATCGAAAACCGTCACGGTGGACGGGGAGGCCGCGGGGCTGACGCCTATTGAATTCCGGATTCTGCGGCTGCTGATGCAGACCCCGGGAAAAGTGTACTCCTCAGGGGAGATTTACCGGATCATCTGGAAGGACGAGCCCTACGGGTCCGAAAGCGCCGTGGCCGTCCATGTGCGGCACATCCGGGAAAAAATCGAGATCAATCCGTCCGAGCCCCGTTATCTGAAAGTCGTCTGGGGGCAGGGATATAAGATAGAAAAAATGTAAATATATGGAAATCGTCGGTCGCAAGCCGCCAGACAGCAGAAAGACGCAAGACTCCCGACTCAGGCAGTGGAAGGACATCCGAAACCGTCGCCGACACCCGCAGCGGCCCGGCTCCGACATCGGAAACACGCAGCGGTTCCGGACCGGTTTCCATATAAAGAAAAAACAGGAGATGAGATTAATATGAGAAAGCTTACAACAAGCACCGGAGCAAAAGTGACCGCCGTCCTGCTTCTGGTGATCATGGCAGGCCTGTGCGCCGTCAGTACCATCGGCTCCGTCTTTGTGGCGGAAAGCGGGCTGGCGGGAAACAGAAAGATGGAAGGGCCGGAGAATCTGGCCCAGTATCAGCAGAACATCTTCTGGGGACAGTCAGAGGCTCTGCAGACCGAGGGCACCACAGAGGCAATTCTGTACGGAACGTACAAGGACCAGCTGCCCGCATACGCAGGTTACTGGAATTTCATTCAGGAGCAGGGCTATTATTATGGCTTTGCGGAGCGGATGGGAAACATGCAGCTTCAGTTCTGGGACTATTCCGACGGCTCCGTGACTTATTCGGAAGAAGGAATGCCGAATATTTCCCGGGAATACAGTGAAGCTGCGGCAGCCGCCGCAGAAACAGGCGGGGCAGGCGCCCCGGGGGCCTCCGATGCAGACCGGCAGTTCTACACGCTGGCGCCGGAGATTTCCTCCCTGGCCGCCATGGGCGAGGATGTCACCCGTGAAGCCGAGCGTTATATCGGCCACGCCGCCTTTTACATTACCGAAGCCATAGAAAACGGCACCGAAGTTCAGACTCCCGGCTACGGTATGGAGCTGATGAAGGTCCGCTATCTGCGGGAAGGCCTGGATATGCCTGCAGGCAGCGGCAGACAGCTGATGTACATGGAAGACGGAAGCATCAGCACCGGTGAAAGCGCCGACCGGATGGTCATCACCACCCCAACCTGGCTGTTCCTTTACCGCAACGGCCTGGTGGTTGCCGCAAGTGTAGCCGACCCCATGCAATGCGCCGACACCTTCTGGCTTTTGAGCCTCTGTTTCAAGATCTTTGAACCCTTTGGAAGCAGCCTGATCCCAATGGCATGTGTCAGCGGAATCCTGACCCTGGTGCTGTTCTTCTGGCTCTTAATGGCAGCAGGAAGACGCCCTGCCGGGGACGAAGAAAATGTCGGCGCATACCCGGCCGGATCCGACGGAGCAGCCGCAGCCGCGGCTGAAGAAAAGGGCGAAGCCCCGGGGGTCAGCAGAGCTGACGTCACGCTGGAAGAGGATTCACAGATGGCCCGGTGCGATGCAAAGACCCTTCCGAAGGGATTCGTGATCCGGAAGCGGTGGCCGGAAAGCATTCCGCTGGATCTGTTTTTCGTGGGTACATTCCTGCTGTGCATGCTGCCTCTGGCTCCTGCGGCCGTAGGAACGAACTTCAACGGCATGCGGCAGATGGAAATTTCTTCCATGTGGGTCATAGTCGTTACCACTGCGGTCCTGATTGCCGGGGCGGTAGCCCTTGCTGTAGAATTCTTCATGTCTCTGTCCGTTCAGGTAAAATTAGGGAAATGGTGGAGAAACAGTCTGGTCTGGAAGGTCTGCGCGTGGGTCGTTCGTCTTATAAAAAAGATTCTCAAAAAAGTATTCGGACCTCTGGCCACTGCCGTGGGCAGTCAGGCGGGGGATGTGCTGAGAAGCATCGGCATTCAGTGGAAGCTGTGCCTTGGGGCAGCGGCAGCGCTGATTTTCAATGTGGTTGTGGGTCACATGGGGTATTATAACGGAGGCTGGATGGTCTTTGGGTTCCTTGTGGACGCCGTAATCATGTTCCTGGTTCTGGCGACAGGACTGATGCTGCGCCGGCTGGAAAAAAGCGGGCAGAATCTCGCTTCCGGCAGGCTGGAGGAAAAGGTGGACACTGCGAAGCTTTTCGGAAGCTTCCGCAGACACGGGGAAAATCTCAACAGCATTTCCGACGGAATGGCTCTGGCCATCGAGCAGCGGATGCGCAGTGAGCATCTGAAAACGGAGCTCATTACCAATGTATCCCACGACATCAAGACGCCCCTGACCTCCATCATCAATTATGTGGACCTTCTGGGCAAAGAGGAGCTTGCGGAAAAACCGGCGGAGTACGTGGACGTTCTGAAGCGGCAGTCCGGACGGCTGAAGAAGCTCACCGAGGACCTGATCGAGGCCTCCAAGGCAGCTACGGGCAACATCAGCATTGAGCTGGGGAACGTGGATATCAGAGAAGCCGTGAATCAGGCCGCGGGTGAATACGCTGAAAGATTTGAAGCCGCAGGGCTCGTGCCCGTAATCACTGCACCGGACCGGCCGGTGACCGCTCAGGCGGACGGGCGCCTGCTGTGGCGGGTGCTGGATAACCTTCTCAGCAACGTGTGCAAGTATTCCATGAGCGGTACCCGGGTGTACATCACGGTGGACGATGGCATGGGGGCTGCAGGGCAGCCGGGTCTTAACTCCCGGAGCCCGCACCCGGCGGAAAACCGGATCCGGATTTCCGTTAAAAATATCTCCCGGGAATGCCTGAACATTCCTGCCGATGAGCTGATGGAACGCTTTGTGCGGGGAGACGCATCCCGGACCAGCGCCACCGAAGGCAGCGGCCTGGGGCTGAACATCGCCAAAAGCCTGACCGAGCTTCAGGGGGGAACCTTTGCACTGACTGTAGACGGCGACCTGTTTAAAGCGGAAGTGACTCTGCGAAAGTAGGGGGAGACAGGAACGGACCGGTCTCCAGACAGGACAAAAGGGGAAGAAAGAAATGAGTCGGCTTCAAACAGATATCAAAAGGGGAAACGGGACCGAGCCGATCCCGAACAGGTTCCCGAAGGGAAAAACAGAAACAAAAAAATACGCAGATAATGGGGAAATGTAAAAAAATCCCGGGTCAGGGGGCCCGGGATTTTTTCGCAACTGGTTTGGGGCGGCGCCTTTTTCAATCGCCGCAGTACAAAAAACGGCAGTACATATTCTCATGCCTGCCGCTTGATCAGCTTCCTTTTCTAATTCCTGTTTGATAGGGTT
>JBJFFZ010000022.1:0-5351 GCA_051892195.1 Anaerovoracaceae bacterium | reverse complement strand
CCGGCGCCCGGGTTTCTCATCTGCAGTTCCACAGCTCCGCGGCACCCCCGCCGTTCCTACGAATTGCTGACTTCGATGAGCTTTTCCAGTGTTTCCATGGCTTTTCCGGAATCGATGAGCTCTGCGGCAAGCTCGGTGCCGGCCTTGAAGCTGTCTGCTTTTCCGCCGATATAAAGCGATGCGCCGGCGTTCAGCAGAACCGCATTGCGCTTATGCCCCTTCTCGCCTTCGAGGATGGCCCGGGTAATGGCTGCGTTTTCCGCAGGAGTGCCGCCCTTCAGATCCTCCTTTGTGCAGCGCTCAAAGCCGAAGCTTTCCGGAGTGACCACAGAGGTCCGGTACCAGCCGTCCTTGAACTCGCAGATTTTCGTCGGAGCGCTGAGGGAAATCTCGTCCAGCTTATCCATGCCGTACACCACCATGCCTCTTCTTACCCCCAGATTGATGAGCACCTGGGCCAGAGGCTCCACCAGGTAATCGTCATAAACACCCAGCAGCTGCATTTTCGGCGAACCGGGATTTGTGAGAGGACCCAGGATGTTGAACACCGTCCGCACCCCCAGTTCCTTGCGGATGGAGCCCACATATTTCATGGACGTATGGTACTTCTGGGCAAAGAAGAAGCACATGCCTGCCTTCTCCAGCAGTTCAACGCACTTTTCCGGCTCCTGCTGAATATTTACGCCCAGGGCTTCCAGACAGTCTGCAGTTCCGCACAGAGAGGACGCCGCCCGGTTTCCGTGCTTTGCCACCTTCATACCCCCGGCTGCCGCCACCAGAGCCGAGGTGGTGGAAATATTGAAGCTCTGGGAATGATCTCCCCCCGTACCTACGATTTCAAAAATATCCATGCCCGTGTCCACCTTGATGGCGGCGTCCCGCATGGCTGCAGCGCAGCCGGCAATTTCCTCCGTTGTTTCCGCCTTGGTGCTCTTTGTGGAAAGAGCTGCAAGAAATGCGGCATTCTGCGTCGCCGAGGTCTGCCCATTCATAATTTCCTGCATCACCTCATAGGCTTCATCATAAGTCAGATCTTCTTTGTTTACGATTTTTACGATTGCTTCTTTTATCATGGGAATAACCTCCTTATCCTTTCCGGATCCCATCTGTAATGAAATAGTTTTCCGTTTTTCCGGCCTGCCCGGCAGGCCCCCTGCAGCGTTCCGCTAAATCGCCGCTTTGATGCTCTTTACAAATTCCACGATATCCGGCGCGGCATCGGCGCCCTTTGCTGCAATGATCTTCACAATGGCGCTTCCCACGATGACACCGTCCGCATACTGTGCCATGGCGGCTGCCTGCTCCGGTCCGCTGATGCCGAAGCCGATGGCCGCAGGAACATTGCTGGCTTCCCGCACCACCTTTGTCATGGCTCCGATATCGGTGGTGATTTCACTTCTCACACCGGTGACGCCCATGGAGGACACCACATACAGGAAACCCTTTGCTTCCGCAGCAATACTGCGGATTCTGGCCTCCGAGGTCGGGGCGATCATGGACACAAGATCCATGCTGTGGGCCCGGCAGATGTCTGCCAGCTCGCCTTTCTCCTCATAAGGAAGATCCGGGATGATGATGCCTGCGATGCCAACCTCCTCGCACCGGGAGCAGAAGGCCTCATACCCGTAGTGGAACACAGGATTGAGATAGGTCATAAATACCAGAGGAATGGACACCTTCTGCCGCACGGAGGCCACCATGGCAAAGATTCCGTCGATGGTGGTTCCGGAGGCCAGGGCCCGGATATCCGCTTCCTGAATCACCGGTCCCTCTGCAATGGGGTCAGAGAAAGGAATGCCGATTTCGATGAGATCTGCCCCGGCCTCTGCCATGGCAACGATAAATTCTTCCGTTTTGTCAAGAGACGGATCCCCTGCCGTCAGAAACGGGATAAATGCCTTTCCGTTCTTAAATGCTTCTTCGATTCTGATCATGATTCCTGTTCTCCTTTATCTACTCGTGAAGGTCGATGCCTCTGTATCTTGCAATAGCGGCTACATCCTTGTCCCCCCGTCCGGACAGGCAGACGATGATAATGTCATCCTTACGCATGGCCGGTGCGATCTTCTTCACATGGGCCACCGCGTGGGCGCTTTCAATGGCGCAGATGATGCCCTCGGTGCGTGCCAGATATTCAAAGGCATCCACCGCCTCGTCGTCGGTCACCGGCACATACTGGGCTCTGCCTGTATCGTGAAGCCATGCGTGCTCCGGTCCGATGCCCGGATAATCCAGTCCTGCAGAGATGGAATAAACCTCATCGATCTGTCCGTCGCTGTTCTGGCAGAAGATGGACTTCATGCCGTGGAACACCCCTACGGAGCCTCTGGCGATGGTGGCCGCATGCTGATCCGTGTCGATGCCCCGGCCTGCCGCCTCACATCCGATGAGCTTTACACCTTCATCCGGAATAAAGTTGTAGAAGGTTCCCATGGCATTGCTGCCGCCCCCTACACAGGCAACCACCGCAGCCGGAAGCTTTCCCTCCTTTTCCAGGATCTGAGCTCTGGCCTCCTTGCTGATGACGCTCTGGAAATCTCTTACAATCGTCGGGAACGGATGAGGTCCCATGACAGAGCCCAGAACGTAAAGCGTATCGTGAACCCGGTTGGACCATTCTCTCATAGCCTCATTGACTGCATCCTTCAGAACCATGGTGCCTGTTGTAACGGGATGAACCTTTGCTCCCAGCAGCTCCATGCGGTACACGTTCAGAGCCTGACGCTCCGTGTCGTGTTTGCCCATAAAAATCTCGCACTCCATATCCAGCAGCGCCGCAGCCGTGGCCGTGGCCACCCCGTGCTGACCTGCCCCTGTTTCTGCAATGACCCTGGTCTTTCCCATCTTCTTTGCCAGCAGCACCTGTCCCAGCACATTGTTGATCTTGTGGGACCCTGTGTGATTGAGGTCCTCTCTCTTCAGATAGATCTTTGCACCCCCCAGATCTCTGGTCATCTTTTCCGCATAATAAAGCAGAGACGGCCGGCCTGCATATTCCTTCAGCAGCTGATCCAGCTCCCGGATAAACTCCGGATCCTTACTGTATTTTTCGTAGCTTTCTTCCAGATTGATGATCTCATTCATCAGGGTTTCCGGGATATACTGCCCGCCAAAATCTCCAAATCTTCCTTTTGCCATGATCGTTCTCCTTTTTCTTCCTTATATACAACGCTGTTCCTGTTCTGTCTTCTTTTGTCAGCAGCCTCTCAGCTTCTGAAGCTCCGCCGCCTTGTTTTCCGACCGCATGAGGGTCTCCCCGATGAGCACCGCATCCGTTCCGTTTTCCCTCAGCCGCTGAATGTCCTGAGCCGTCCGGATTCCGCTCTCTGATACAAACAGAATCTCCTCCGGCACCAGCTTCCGGTACCGGGCGCTGTTGCCGATGTCCACCGTAAAGGTTTTCAGATCCCGGTTGTTGACCCCGATGATCCTGGCCCCGGCCGCCAGAGCCGAACGAACCTCCTCCTCATCGTGGGCCTCCACCAGAGCCGACAGCCCCAGGCTGTCCGCAATCCCGATATATCTGCGGATGGTTTCCGTATCCAGAATGGCGCAGATCAGAAGCACCGCCGAAGCCCCCAGAACCTTTGCCTCGTAAATCATATATTCATCCACCGTAAAGTCCTTGCGGAGCACCGGAATGGACACCGCCGCCGCAATCTCCTTCAGGTAATCATCACTCCCCTGAAACCAGAATGGCTCCGTCAGAACCGAAATGGCGGCCGCTCCTGCGGCCTCATAATCTTTCGCGATCTGCAGGTAAGGAAAATCCTCTGCAATGACGCCCTTTGAGGGAGAGGCTTTCTTTGCCTCGCAGATAAAGGCCACGTCCTTATCCGCCCTCAGGGCCTTCTCAAAGGGAAAGCCCGTATTGCTGTCCAGGGCCTCCGCCCTGCGCTTCATTTCTTCCAGAGAGACCTGCAGCCTGGCTGCAGCGATCCGTTCTCTGGTTTTTTCTGCAATTTCATCTAAAATCATTGTTTTGTTCCATTATTTCTACATTCGTGATGGGTTGCTGTAACTATGAGAGGCCGAGGAAATTTTCCATCATGGTCCGCCCCTGGGGAGTCAGAATGGATTCCGGGTGAAACTGCAGGCCGTACACGTGGCAGTCTCTGCGCCGCACCGCCATAACCTCACCGTCATCGGTTCTGGCCGTCACCACCAGGCTTTCCGGCAGGGTTTCCTCCACCGCCGCCAGAGAATGGTACCGGGCCGCCTTCACCTCTTCAGGAAGCCCCTGAAAGATGGGATCTTCCGTGTCCACCCGGACCACCGACTGTTTGCCGTGCATCAGCTGCTTTGCGTAGGAAACGGTGGCTCCGTTGGCCTCGCAGATGGCCTGATGTCCCAGGCACACCCCGAGAACGGGAATCTTTCCCGCAAAATACATGGCTGCGTCTTCGCAGATGCCCGCATCTGCCGGGCGCCCCGGCCCCGGGGAAAGAATGATATGATCCGGGTTCAGGGACTCAATTTCCTCAAGGGTCATTTCATCGTTGCGAATCACCTGAATATCCGGGCGGATGGACCCCACCAGCTGGTAGAGATTGTAGGAAAAGCTGTCGTAGTTGTCGATGAGTAATACCATCAGTCATTCACCTCCTGACCTGCCTGCAGGGCGCTGACCACTGCCTGGGCCTTGTTGATGCATTCCTGGAATTCCGTTTCCGGAACGCTGTCTGCCACAATGCCCGCTCCGGAGCGGACAAAGACCTTGCCGTTCTTTTTGAATGCGATGCGGATGGCGATGCAGGTATCCAGGTTTCCGGTAAAGTCCAGATACCCGATGGCCCCGCCGTAGATGCCCCGCTTGTTGTTTTCCAGCTCGTTGATGATCTCGCAGGCCCGGATCTTCGGTGCTCCGGAAAGGGTTCCTGCAGGAAGAACACTGGCTACGGCGTCCACTGCATCCCGATCCTCCCGGATCAGCCCCCTGACGGTGGAACCGATGTGCATCACATGAGAATACCGTTCAATGGACATGTATTTTTCCACCTCCACCGTTCCGAAGCGGCTCAGCTTTCCAATGTCGTTTCTCCCCAGATCCACCAGCATGTTGTGCTCTGCCAGCTCCTTCGGGTCTGCCAGCAGAGACCGCTCCAGCTCCTGATCCTCCTCGTAGGTCTTTCCTCTCGGCCGTGTCCCGGCCAGAGGGAAGGTGTGGAGAACTCCGTCTTCCAGCTTTACCAGAGTTTCCGGAGACGCCCCTGCGATTTCCACATCCTGTCCGCTGAAGTAAAACATATACGGAGAAGGGTTCAGTGTGCGGAGCACACGGTAGGTGTTGAGAAGGCTTCCCTCAAAGTCCGCCTCCAGGCGGTTGGAAAGCACCACCTGGAAGATATCCC
>JBJFFZ010000021.1:0-21319 GCA_051892195.1 Anaerovoracaceae bacterium | reverse complement strand
TATGAGCTGGAATCTCAGGGAGGCGATGACGGAGAATGGGAGATCAGCCATCCGTTTTCCGATGTTTCCGTAAACGCATGGTACAATACGTACGTTGCCATCGCATATTCTCTGGGCATCATCAACGGAAAGTCTGCCGACCGGTTTGATCCGGATGCCAACATGACTCTGGCAGAGGCCGCAAAGATCGCCGCAGTGATTCACCAGTTCCAGCAGACAGGGGAAACGTACTTCCCGTCCTACGGCAGCGTCTGGTATCAGCCTTACGTGGACTACTGCTATGACGCAGGCATCATCTCACAGAGCAGGACATTCAACTGGAATAAAAACGCCACCAGAGCCGAGATGGCTTATCTCTTTGCAAACGCAGACACATATGGCTTCATGCCGAATGAGGATTTCCCGATGACGGATATTCCGGATGTCACCACATCCACACCGTTTGCGAATGAAATCCTGTATCTGTACCGCAGCGGAATCGCCGCAGGAAGCGACGAGCATTACACATATAATCCGAACGCAAACATCAGACGAAGCGAAGTATCTGCCCTCATCTCAAGAATCTGCATGCTGGGCGAGCGAATTGATCTTCCAAAGGGCTGATGCAGGGGAGGAATGAATATGAATCAGAAATGGACCGTAACCCTCGGGGCCCTGCCCCGAAACCCGGAGGAGCTGAAGGCCTCCGGGCTGCTGGATTTTACAAAGCCTCAGAACATTGCAGCCCTGACTGTGGCTGCCCTTGATGTGTGCGCAAAGGATCGGGAGACGGGCTATGCCATGCTGGACGTGCTGAAAGGGCCTCAGCCCCTTTCGCCTTATGAAAAGCAGTTTATCCGGGACCGGTTTATGGACAAGGATTACGTTCCCCGTTCCTATTTTTCCGGAGCGACGCCGGAAAACAGCTACACCCCGTCTCAGCCGTATACCCTGGTGGTGGAGGAGCTTCCAAGAAGCAGAGATCAGGAGGGCGAAGGCTACCTTCAGCTGTTTCTCACCTCCGGCGGGGCGGACAGTCCCCGGGGCGTAAAGCTCAGAACCAAAAAGAGCACCGGGGAGTGGTTCCTGTGGGAGCAGTACCTTCTGGCGGGAATCCGCCAGCCCGCCGCTGCAGACCCGTGGGCTTAAATATGAAAGGAACGTATAAGACAATCAAAGGAGAGTAAAAAATGAAACGAATTCTCGCAGTCCTGCTGTCCCTGATGCTGCTGCTTGCGGCAGTTCCTGCCGGGGTCAGCGCCTATACGGACGCAGAAAAGGGAGCGGCAGACCGGCTGAACCGGCTGGGTCTTTTCCAGGGCACCGGTACAAAGGCAGACGGAACGCCGGAGTACAGCCTGGATAAAAGCATGAACCGGGCGGAGGCTGTGACCATGCTGGTGCGGCTTCTCGGTAAGGAAGACGAGGCAAAGGCAGGCAGCTACAGCATTCCGTTTACAGATGTACCTCAGTGGGCAAAGCCTTATGTGGGCTATGCCTATGCCAACGGTCTCACCAAGGGGCTCAGCAGCAAGGCCTTCGGTTCTGCCAGCCCTGTGACCACAACCCAGTATCTGACCTTTGTGCTGCGTGCTCTGGGATACGAATCAGGTACGGACTTTGAGTGGAGCAGCGCCTGGAATAAATCGGATGAGCTGGGCATTACCTGGGGCGAATACGGCGCCTGGAACAACAGCAGCTTTGACCGGGGCAATGCCGTGACCATTTCCAGCAGTGCGCTGGATACCTATATGAAGGAATCCGACATGCTTCTGCTGGAGCTTGCCACCGGAAGCCCGGTAGAGACCATCACCGTTTCCAATGTAAAGGACTTTCTGAATGCCATCGGAAGCAACCGGGTCATTGAGCTGACCTCCGGGGAATACAACCTGTCAAAAGCAGACAATATGTCCCTTCTTTCTGATTGTGTGTACAGAGAGGATCCGTATGACGGATATGAGTATGTCATCGGCGGAGTATACAACATGACGATTCAGGCGGCATACGGAGCAGAAGTAACGATCTGTGTGGAACCGCGGTATGCCGATGTTCTCAGTTTTGCAGGCTGCTATGGCATCTATCTGCAGAACCTGACCATCGGACACACGGTGGAGCAGGGCACCTGCACCGGAGGAGTGATCTATGCGGATGGCTGCAGCGGACTTACCATTGACGGATGTTACCTGTACGGCTGCGGAACCTACGGACTGGAGACCCATGGCTGTGACAGTGTGCTCATGTGCAACAGCACCATTCACGACTGTTCCTACGGAATCATGGATCTTTACGATTCCTCTGAATTAACCTTTGAAAACTGCAGCTTTTTCTATAACGAATTTCTGTCCATGCTGAATTTCAACTACGTTCAGAATGCAGTGTTCCATGGCTGTGAGTTTTATGAAAACAACAGCGAGGGATACGCCTTTATCAGTGCGGATGGATACTCCACCGCATCCTTTACAGGCTGCACGTTCCGTTCCAATGTTTTCGGATCCCTGTGCGGTGAAAACAGCGGCGGAATCCGCATCAGTCCGGACTGCACAATCTATGACAATCAGATTGCAAACTGGTAGACACAGGTAAAATAAGGGTTTCGGGTATATATAGCAGACCCGGCTGTTCTCCTATGGGAGGCAGCCGGGTCTTTGTATGTGAATATTCTGTCTGCAAGGAAGGTCGGAAATCAGCCTGCCGCTCTGTCGCCGAAGGCGCGGTCAATGGCCTGCTGCATCTGTTCGTAATCGTAATCAATGGAATCCAGGCCTTCGCCCCCTTCTTCTTCATCCGGATTATCGTAGATCTGAAGCTGCAGGCGGTACATGTTTTTGCCTGTGTCCAGATTCAGTTTTTCGGTGTAGAAATAGGAATCACTGTAATACACGGCCATATCCTGCAGAATGCTGTCCAGAGCATCCGGGCTCAGGTCCGGATTGCCTGCAAAAGTGACCGTGAGGCTTCCCAGGTTGCTGTCGATGGTTTTTCTCACGGCAGCAGGAAGCTCATAGATGTCCGTCACCTCCAGGCAGTTCTGCACGGCGTAGTTGTATGTCAGGGCGTCGGCGGCAGGATATTCGGTGGTATCCCACGGATAGCCGCTGTCCAGCTTCACATCATCCGGAACATTGAAATTTGCATAGGCAGGAGATTTTCCTCCATTGTCGAAGGTGAGATCCAGGTGATACCAGTCTCCGCCGATCTGCACAAGGTTCCAGGCGTGTTCCCCCTCCCTTGTTGAGTGAATGATCATGCACGGAATGTCCAGAAGGTCCATAAACAGCTGCATGGTTGTGGCATTGCCCACACAGATATAATTTCCGTACTTCAGAACCCCGTAAGGCTCGTAGTCAAGGTTTTCCCTATATGGATCTGCCTGGCAGATCGGGTCGTCCTCTGCGGCTTCCTTCATTGCTTCATCCTGATGCTCCATGCTTTCATTTTCCTTCTGGCTGTCCTGTACACCGGTGCCGGAGCTGTCCCCGCCGGCTTCGTCTTCCAGCTGTTCTACGGCAATGGGAGCAAGGCTGCCTTCATTGAAGTGGGTGTGGGCGAAAAGCCAGTTGTAGACTGCAAGCTCTTTTTCGTAGTCGCTCATGCCTTCGGTAATGATCTCGTCAATGACGCCGGAGGCTGTCTTCAGAACATAGGCGTCCTTTTCGCTGAGCTCAGATCCGTCACTTCCATTTTTGTAAGCCTTTACCACGGCCGAATCATCATAAAGAGGATGATTCCCTGCAAGAACCCCCGTGGCCTGCCAGGAGGAAAGGTCATCTCCCATGCGCTCTGAAACGTAGCTGTAGACCTTGTTGAGGCGGAGGGTCTGCCAGACTGCAGCCGCCCCAAGGGTCAGAACAAGAAGGGACAGGATCAGGATCCCGGCCGTCAGAGGTGTCATCCGGGAAAGAATCCCGGCTTTTTGCGGTGTCTGAAAGGAATTGTCCGTTTCCGGTGTTTTTACTTCATCATTCATTTTTTATCTCCTTTTTCCCAACAGTAAAAAATACAGTAAAAATAATTATGCGTTCTGCATAAATTTCATAAAGGCCGACCGCGCTGCGGACGAATCCTCGCAGATGGCAAGCATGACATAGTTGCTGCAGGCAAAGACCTTTCCTTCCTGGGCCTTTGCGGCTTCTTCCGGGCGGTATCCGCCGAAATCCTGTGCCCTGCGGGTGAGCCGCTGCTGAAGCGCACTGGTTATGGTGTCGATATCATCGGCGTTTTTCGCCCGCAGAACGGTGATTTCATTTGCGGAGGAGCCTGCGCTGTTAAAGGCAAAGGCTCCGTCATCCACCAGCTTTATATCAATGCCGTAAAGCTTCTGAAAATTCCGGTCAAAGTCCTCCTGACCAAAGGACAGGACCGAATCAATGTCGCTGACTTCTGCATTTTCCATAATGGCAGAGACCACATCCGATGCAGGGACGGTAATCACCTTTTTTTCAGAATCCTTCCCGTCCTTTCCGCAGCCGGAAAGAAGCAGCAGAAACGCCGCCAGAAGCACAAATGCGGTGAGGGAAGCGCACAGGGTAAGATCTCTGCCCGGCATCCTGCGGGCCGTTACACGGTTTTTCTTTGTTTTCATGATCAGTAAATCCTCCTTTTGAATATCTGTATGTATATGAATCACCCGTCGGAAAGCATTTCCGGTCCGGGATCTGTGATCAGATTTGAAAGCTCATACAGAACAAGAATATCGGTAATGCCGCGCTCCTGCAGGAAGGTCCGGGGATTTCCGGTAAAATACCTGAGGTCCAGCATGTGAATCTCTTCATAGTGCCGGGTGAGAAAAGGCACAAAGCAGTTGGCAAAGGAATCCTTGATGACCAGGAGCTTTCTCCCGTTCTGAATGCCTGTTTCTATGGAAATATGACTGAAATTTCCCCCGAAGAACACGGCGTACTGATCCTTCTGCTTCAGGCAGTCCGTCACAAGACAGCTGTTTTGTACCCGTTCGGAAAGACCGCTTCCGGCATAACGGACGGTAAGCTCTTCCGGGTCCCCGGCCGGATCCGGTACCTGCACCGTGTCATAAGGAATCCCGCTGCAAAGCACCTTCGAATAAAGCGACCCGTGAAAGCGGTCCGATACGGTTTTCAGAGCCGGAAGCTCTCCGGAGGAAAGGGAATCCTCAAAGGGAGCAGGAAAACGCCCTCTGCAGGCGCTGTACACCTCTCTTGCAGCCGCCGTGGTCCAGTGGTGATCCGTCCGGTAAAAGACCGGAGTTTCTGACTGAGACAGGGCCGAAAGGGCAGGGCGGACATCCACCAGCGCACAGCCCCGAAGCTTCTCTGACAGGGTACGCATCACACCGTCGCCGTCGTACATCGGTGCTCCCGCAGGAAGGCGTTCTGAGAGAATCAGTCCCGCGTCCGGAACGGGCAGCACTGTAATCCGGGAAGGAGCAAGGCCGCAGCTTTGGAAAAAGTCATTGAACGCCGCAATGTTTTTCTCCTGCTGCTGCATGGACAGGTCCTCTCTGGTTACCGCCGAAATGAGATAACCCTCCTTTGCCAGATAGACATCTCCGATTTTTTTCTGACCAAGAAGCCTGCGCACATCGGAGGAAAGCTGCACCATGGAATCCCGCAGGGGCATCTGATCCGTCAGATAGCTTTCCACTTCATGGTCCAGCTCTCCCTGAAGAATCTCCTGAAGAGAGAGGGATACACCGGTTTTCAGCACCCGGTTTTCGTTTTCAGAAAACAGCCGGTCCGGCGTAAGGAAAAAACCGGCTCCTGCTGCTGCCAGGCAGCAGACAATCAGGGGGGCTGTAATATGACGTATTTTATTCATGGTGTTCACCTCCCGTCAGAACCGGAAATACAGGAACGGATTGTAGCTGTCCGATGCAAGAAAGCTCAGGCACAAAAGCAGAAGCACTACAAGCCACAGGTTTTTCAGGGGTTCCTGCAGCTTCTTCGGACACTTCTGTAGGATCCTTTCTGCTGCCCCTTTCGGAAAAGGGGTGCAGCCCAGAAGCATGATTCCAAATAACAACCCAAAGGAGCTGAGATAAAAGAGCTCCGAGCCGTCCGCAAGAGGCGCCCCGGCAGCGCCAAAGAGGGTTCCCAGGCGTTCTGTCAGAACGCCGGAGCCTTCCGTGGAGGCAAAGATGACCCAGCCGGTGATGATCACCGGAAGGGTATACAGCCGGCAGAACCAGGCGGGGAGCCGGTCTAAAAGCTTCAGAAGAAACAGCTTTTCCGCCGCAAGAATCAGCCCGTAGTAAAGGCCCCATAAAACGAAATTCCACGCTGCCCCGTGCCACAGTCCCGTAAGCATCCACACGATCATAATGTTGCGAAGCTGCAGCCCAAGACCCCGCTGATTTCCCCCAAGGGGGATGTAGACGTATTCTCTGAACCAGCTTCCCAGCGTCATATGCCAGCGGCGCCAGAAATCCGTAATGCTGGTGCAGGTGTAGGGATAATGGAAATTTTCCGGAAATGTAAATCCCAGAAGCTTTCCAAGACCGATGGCCATATCGGAGTAGCCGGAAAAATCAAAATAGATCTGAAAGGTAAAGCAGACTGCGCCGATCCATAAAACGGCAACGGAAGGCGCCTGCAGCCCGGATATTTCTGTCCACAGGGCCCCTGCAGGATTTGCAAGGAGCACCTTTTTTCCAAGTCCTGCAAGAAAGCGGGTCATGCCGGCCTGTGCGTCTGCAGACCAGAGGCTGCGCCGGGGCCCCAGGGTGTTTTCGGAAAGCTCCTGCGCAACGCTCCTGTACCGCACGATGGGCCCTGCAATGAGCTGGGGAAACATGGTGACATAGGCCGCAAAGCAGAGCAGATCCTTCTGGGCTTCGATTTCCTTCCGGTACACATCGATGGTATAGGACATGGTCTGGAAGGTATAAAAGGAAATCCCGATGGGAAGGGGAAGCTGCGGAAGACCGGGGTTCCGTCCGAAAAGGGTGTGAACCGTCTCGCCGAAAAATCCCGCGTATTTGAAAAATCCCAGAAGGAAAAGATTCCCTGCAATCGAAAGCAGGAGAAACTCTGTGCCTCTGCGGCCCTGGTTCTGCCGGTACCGGATGCCCAGGCCGTTGAAATAATCAAAAACTGTGGAAAACAGCATGAGAAGGACATATTTCGGTTCTCCCCAGGCATAAAAAAACAGACTGGCCGCCGTCAGAATTCCATTGCGGGCTTTTACAGGGGCAGCATAGTACACGAGAAGTACGGCAGGCATGAAAAATGCCAGAAACGTCAGACTGCTGAATACCATGGAAACCCCCTTTGTGTTTACCCTTCCGGAATGCTTTTTTCGAAGCTGTATTTACGGCTTGAGTATACTCCATTCATAGTGGAGAAATATAGCAAATTATTCTTAACAGAATCTGAATTTATCTGATTCATGTTTAAGGTTCTGCACAGTTTTTTTTCTTGACACATCCGTCGACTGGTGGTACTATTTGAATGTTCTGAACAGGCTTCCATGGCTCAGTTGGTAGAGCAGCTCATTCGTAACGAGCAGGTCAACGGTTCGAGTCCGTTTGGAAGCTCCAGATTTTGAAACGGTGTACCGGGTGTATGCCGTTTTTTGTTTTTGTTTTACTGCGGTAATTGGTTTTTCTGATTTTTTCGACTATAATAAAAGCAGCAGAAGACGTCTGCTCTGCAGACCGGAGGGCAGCGCGGAGCCTGCGGCGGGTGTTTTTGCCCGGGATTTATTGCGTGGAACAGGAAAAGAAAGAGGGAAATACTTATGAGAAAGGTCAGTGATTCTGCGTTTATCGCTCAGGGAGCAGTTCTTGCCGGAAATGATATTACCATCGGGGACAATGTGAGCATCTGGTACAATGCGGTGATCCGCGGGGATGCCAATTCTATTACCATCGGAGACAATTCCAATGTTCAGGACTGCTGCGTGATTCATGCAAATGAACGGCAGCCGGTAGTTCTTGGAAAAAATGTCAGTCTTGGCCATGGCGCAATCGTTCACAGTGCAAAGATCGGCGACAATGTTCTGGTAGGGATGGGAGCCATCATCATGGATGGGGCCGAAATCGGCGAAAACTGTCTGATCGCTGCAGGGGCGCTGGTTACAAAGGGTTCTGTGATTCCGCCGAATTCTCTGGTCATCGGAAGCCCTGCCAAGGTGAAGAGAGAGATTTCTGAGGCGGAGCTTCAGGTGGTGCTGGACAATGCGGATATCTACCTTGCCTTTATGAAGAAAAACAGGGAAGAGCTGTGGGATGTGCCTGTACTGGATATTCTGGAAGAGGTAAAGAAAAACAAGGCGTAAATTTTTTATGAAATTTCTGTTACATGGCTTAAGTTATCCGGCTGAATGTCGATAGAGTGATATAGGATAGGTTCTATGGATATATTCCGAAGTCAGGGAAGACTCCGTCAGTAAGAAGGAAAACAGGGAGGTTCTGCCATGATCAGTTCAACGAGAGCTGCAAATGCAGCAGCGAGGGTATCCCGTGAAAATTTAAGGAGCAGCAGAAACGAAGAAAGGGCCAGGGCAAAGGGATCCTTTTCTTCCATGATGCAGGAGACTTCTGCCGGGGTCAGCAGAGAGGCTGACGCTGTAAAGCAGGATACGGTGGAGGTTCATGGAAAAGGGCATGCCGGAGGCGAATTCAGGCTTGATGTGGATTCGCTGGTTCAGGAGAACAACCAGCGCATGCAGGATTTTACGGCAAAGCTCATGTCCATGGTGTCAAAGAAGGGCGAAACGGCGAATGCAAAGATCTTTGGACTCAATCTCAATGTGACGCAGAAGGATATTGAAGAAGCAAAAGCGTCCATTGAAGAAGGGGGACAGTGGTCTGTGGGCGTTGTATCCGACCGCATCATGAATATGGCCTATGCTCTTTCCGGAGGGGATGAATCAAAGCTTTCCACTCTGAAAAATGCTGTGCTGGAGGGGTTCCGTCAGGCCGGCTTTGATCCGGACAACCGTTCCTCCATGCCTTCTATCACCGGGGAGACCTATGACGAGATTCTCAGCCGCTTTGATGACTGGGAGAAAAACGGAATGAAACCGTACGGTATGGACCGGGAGAACGGAAGCGCTGCTTCCGGAGGAATCAATGGTACCATTTCCTATACGATCAATGCATCTGTCTCCATCAGCGGAACCCTGTTCAGCGCAAAGGCTTAGGGGCGACCGGAGGGAGCGGGGCTGTGCATGCGGACCGTTTCAGTACATTATACTTAAAAAAGTGCTTGTGGGATTTTATTTTTCGTGATATTATTACTGCAGTTATACGACTGACGGAAGTGGAATTGACCACATGAAGTATAATTTTGAATCAGCCGACCGTCTGGGCATCTGTCTCAGACGGTCGTTTATTTTTTTGAAGAGAGGAGCAAGTATTATGAAAGAAATGGAACTGAAGTACGGATGCAATCCAAATCAGAAGCCGGCGAGGATCTACATGGAAGAAGGAGAGCTTCCCATTGAAATCCTCAACGGAAGACCGGGATATATCAATCTTCTTGATGCGTTTAACAGCTGGCAGCTGGTTACAGAGCTGAAGAAGGCAACGGGTCTTCCTGCCGCAGCATCCTTTAAGCATGTCAGCCCTGCAGGCGCTGCAGTTGCAGTTCCTCTGGATGAAACGCTGAAGAAGGTTTACTTTGTGGAAGGCATTGAGCTTACGGATGTTGCCACTGCCTACATCAGAGCAAGAGGTGCAGACAGAATGTCCTCCTACGGCGATTTTGTAGCCCTTTCAGACGAGTGTGATGAGCAGACGGCATCCTTCCTCGCAAGAGAGGTGTCTGACGGTATTATTGCTCCTTCTTATTCCGAAAAGGCTCTGGAGATTCTGAAAGGAAAGCGGAACGGCTCCTACCTGGTGATTAAGATGGATCCTTCCTATGTTCCTGCGGAAAAGGAAACAAAGCAGGTGTTCGGCATCACCTTTGAACAGGGCAGAAACAATGCGGAGATCAGCGAAGAGCTTCTCAAAAACGTTGTAACGGACAATAAGGAGATTCCGGAAGGTGCAAAGAGAGACCTTCTGATCTCTCTCATCACGCTGAAGTATACCCAGTCCAACTCTGTATGCTACGCAAAGGACGGACAGGCCATCGGCATCGGCGCAGGGCAGCAGTCCAGAATCCACTGCACAAGACTTGCGGGCAACAAGGCAGACGTATGGTTCATGAGACAGAATCCAAAGGTTCTTGCCCTTCCGTTTAAGGAAGGTCTCAAGCGTGCAGATCGTGACAATGCCATCGATGTTTACATTTCTGAAGATTATGATGATGTTCTTCGGGACGGGGAATGGCAGAAGATATTTACCGAATGTCCGGCACCGCTGACAAGAGAAGAGAAGAGGGAATGGCTGGCTCAGATGAGCGGCGTATCTCTGGGTTCCGATGCTTTCTTCCCGTTTGGGGACAACATTGAGAGAGCCCGCAGGAGCGGTGTTCAGTACGTTGCTCAGGCAGGGGGCTCTATCCGTGATGACAATGTGATTGAGACATGCAACATGTACAACATTGCCATGGCATTTACAGGCCTCAGACTGTTCCATCATTAATACGAAAAACACAATTTTCACTATATTATTCATTTTACAGACAGAGGCAGGTCATTTCGGTGATCTGCTTCTGTCCTTTTTTGTCAGAAAGCAGAATAATTTCGTGCAGTATTCCTTCATCTGTTGTATAATGAAAGTCTGTGATGCCGGAATATCGAAAAAATTCCGGCAAAATAGTGAGAATATGGAGTAAAAAAATGAACAGTATGGAAGAGTATCGCGACGGGTTTATCAAAGGGATCCCTGTATGCCTTGGATATATCCCTGTTTCTTTTACTTTTGGACTTATGGCGGTAACGGGAGGCCTATCGAAGTGGCTGACTGTTTTCACGTCCCTGACAAATCTGACCTCTGCCGGACAGTTTGCAGGAGTCCAGCTGATCTTTGCCGGGGCAGGCCTGTTTGAAATTGCCCTGACAACGTTTATTATCAACATGCGTTATATGCTGATGTCTCTGGCCCTTTCCCAGAAGATTGCAGAAGGAACCAGCCTGTGGAAGCGGCTCATCTTCGGCTTTGGTATTACGGATGAGATCTTTGCCATTGCCGTTTCGGAAAAAAAGAAGCTGACGGCGGCCTACATGTTCGTCCTGATTACAACACCTGTTTTTGGCTGGACTCTCGGGACAGCCCTGGGGGCATGCACCTCCGGGATTCTGTCGCCCCGGCTTTCGGCAGCCATGGGCATTGCCCTGTACGGAATGTTTATCGCTATCATCATTCCTCCTGCAAAAAAATCGGGGGCGGTGCTGCTGACCATTCTGGAGGGGGCATGTATCATGTGCATTTTACGGTTTGTTCCGTTTTTTGACTTTATCTCTGACGGCTTCAAGATCATTCTGGCAACAATCCTTGCCGCAGGTATTTCCGCCGTCCTTTTCCCTGTTCACGAAGAGGAGCAGGAGGCGCCTGAACAGGCAGAAAGGAGCAGACAGACAGTATGAAACCACTGATCAGCATCATTGTCATGGCCCTGGTGACCTATATTCCCAGGGTTCTGCCGGTCTCCGTCTTTCAGAAGGAGATCAGGTCCGTCTTTGTGCGGTCGTTTCTGTATTATGTGCCCTATGCCGTCCTTTCCGCTCTGACCTTTCCCGCTATTTTCTGGTCAACGGGAAATGAGCTTGCAGCAGCCATCGGCACGGTAGCTGCCATTGTCCTGGCATATTTTGAGCAGAGCCTTGTGGTGGTAGCCGTTGCGGCAATTGTGGTGGTATACGGTCTGGGATTTGTTCTCTGACAGACCCGAAAGCCCTGGAATAAATACATAAACAGGCATTAGAAAGAACCATGCTTTCCCGTTTTTGGGGATGTGCAGCATGGTTCTTTTTCTTTTGCGTTCCGCAGCCAGGCTGCGGCAAAAAGCAAAGAAAACCGCAGGGGAGCGGTTTTCTTCGTTCAAAAGGGGTATTGGGATTAGAGATTAATATAAGGTTATCAGGGGGATAACCATGGTTCAATTATAACAAAATGATTACAAAAATCAAGGCAAAGTTTAAAAAAATCTTCAGAATTAAGCGGATTGTGTCTTCATTTGTCGAAGCCTTTCTGGTCGAAGGGGTGATCCTTCATAGTAAAATGAAGTAGATCGAAAATCATAAATGCATTTATTTTTCGAAAAACATACTGTAAACCTGTTTGATCAAGGTAACGAAGGAGGCCATTATGGTAGAGGTATTAAAGGTATCAGGAAGATCCAATCCAAATTCTGTGGCAGGTGCACTGGCCGGTGTTCTGCGGGAACGGGGCGGTGCTGAGATTCAGGCCATCGGCGCAGGAGCGCTGAATCAGGCTGTAAAAGCGGTGGCTATTGCGAGAGGTTTTGTTGCTCCGGGAGGAACGGATCTGGTTTGTGTTCCTGCATTTACGGACATCTATATAGAAGGGGAAGAACGGACTGCGATCAAACTGATCATAGAACCAAGATAATGAAAGAGGGCTGCCGGAAGGCAGCCCGTTTTGTATGGCACTACTTTTTCTGTTCTTTCAGAAGATCGCGGATTTCTGTTAAAAGAAGCTCCTCTGCTGAAGGCTCCGGCTGTGCCGCTTCTTCTGCTTCCTCTTCTGTTTCCTCTTCCTCTGTCTTCTTTCTGCTGAGCTTGTTGATGCCCTTGATCAGACAGAACACCGCAAATGCAGTGATCAGGAAGTTGACGATGGTCTGAATGAACATTCCGTATTTGATCTCTGCAGGTTCGAGGCCTGCAATGGAAGGGAACGTGACAGCAAACCTGCTGAAGTCGATACCGCCGATAAGATACCCGATAGCAGGAGAGATAATATCGCCTACCAGAGATGTTACGATGGCCGTAAATGCAGTACCGATGATGATACCGACTGCCATATCCATGACATTTCCTCTGGAAATAAACTCTTTGAATTCGGCGATAAAGCCTTTCTTTTCGTCTTTTTTGTCAGACATACTGCAACCTCATTTCTTTTATTGATCAGATAATAATTTCTCTGTAAAACAGTATAGAAGTCAGAAAAGGTCTTGTCAATAAATCATATTTTTTATTGCACTGCATAATATGAATAAGATATTCCATTTTAAGAAATGCGAACCGTTCAGGAGGATCCGATATGATGAGTACATATGATATCAGAAACAAAGAAGTGATCAATATTTATGACGGGAGAAGTCTCGGATTTGTGGAGGATGTGGAGCTCAATCTGGAAAAGGGAACCATTGAAGCCATTATTATTCCTGGAGAAAAGGGATTTTTGGGGCTTTTCAGCAAAAGCGAGGAGCTGGTGATCCGATGGGAGGACATCCGGCGCATCGGCGACGATGTGATTCTGGTTGATTTTTCCGGTTCCGGGCATAGCTGCTGTCAGGAGGGATATGATGAGAGATTTGAAAAATAGCCATATATAAGAGAACATACATCCATTGTCCCAAGGGCTGCTTTACCGTTTTTTCTGATTCTCATATCTTATAGATGTTTTCTGTTTGAAAAGCACCGCACAGGGGTAATATACTCTGGAGAGATGTCGCGAAAAATGTATGGTTTTTGAGATTTTTCTTTGCTTTTCACACTATATATAGTAAAATCGGTTTGAGTACAAAATACAAGATCGTCAGACATTTCCAAACCGAAAGGGCGGAAGGGTCCGGGATCTTTTCAGGGAGGAATAACATGAACTGTCCGTTCTGCCAGCATGAGGATACCAGAGTCATAGATTCCCGTCCCACTGATGAGGGACAGGCGATCCGGCGCAGACGTGTGTGTGATGCCTGCGGCAAGCGCTTTACAACCTATGAAAAGGTGGAAGAAATCATGTTCATGGTGGTAAAAAAAGACGGAAGCCGTGAAATGTTTGATAAATCCAAGGTACGAAACGGCATCGTCAATGCATGCAAAAAAAGACCGGTCAACACGGATCAGATCGAAAAGATCGTTGCAGATGTTGAGCGCGGTCTTACCAACATGATGGAAAAGGAAATCAGCAGCACTGTCATCGGTGAAGTTATCCTTGAGCATCTGAAGGCCATTGACGAAGTGGCGTATGTGCGGTTTGCTTCCGTTTACCGTCAGTATGAGGACGTAAACACCTTTATCCAGGAGATCTACGAGCTTCTTGGAAAGGACGGAAAGGATCTTCAGTAGAGGAAAGTGGAGTTAAGCATGAGCGAGGTTTTCAGAATAAAAGAAGGATCCGGGGGACCGGAGCTGATGGATATTCCGGTTCTGGACCGCAGGTTTCCGGTAAAGACTTTTTTTTCGACGCGAAAGGGCGGTTACAGCACCGGGTCCTATGATTCGCTGAATATGGGCGCTGCATCCGGTGACGACCCTGCCCTTGTTTCAAAAAACAGAGATCTGGCTTTTCAGGAGACAGGCTGTCTGGTTCGCTGTGTTTCCTGGCCGCAGCAGGTCCATGGAGATACCATACAACAGATCCGCACTCAGGATCTGAGCCTTGCACGGGTGGAACCGGATTCGGTATTTCCCGTACTTCGTTTTCCGCAGACAGATGCCGTGATCACGGATGTTCCCGGAGTGCTGCTCACAAGCCTTCATGCGGATTGTATTCCGGTGTGGCTGTACGACCCGGAAAAACACGCCGCCGGTCTGATTCATGCGGGATGGCGGGGCACCAGGGCAGATATTGCAGCAAAAACACTCCTTGCCATGGAGGATGCCTTCGGGTCCGTCCCGGAGGATGTGATAGCCGTCATCGGTCCGGGTATCAGCAGATGCTGTTTTGAGACAGGCCCCGAGGTTTATGAGAGCTTCCATGCCATGCTGCCGGAGCAGTCCGGCCAGTTCAGCACCCCGGACGGAAACGGAAAGTATCATCTGGATCTCAAGCTGATCAACAGCATCCTTCTTGCGCGCAGGGGCGTTGAGGAGATTTATGTCAGCGGCCTGTGTACCAGCTGCAGAGACGATCTGTTTTTTTCATACCGCCGGGACGGCGGCGCAACCGGAAGAATGTGCGCCGCAATATGTCTGCAGGAAAGATGAGGAAAAGCACATCTGTTTGAAGTATCTATACTGGTTTTATTATTCACAATTTATTTACTCGAGAAAAATATAAGGAACCGGATTGTTCTGTCTGAAAGGAACTGCGGTTCGGGGAGGTAACAGAATATGAGAAAATTCGCAATAGCAATTGACGGCCCTTCTGGATCAGGAAAAAGCACAACAGCAAAAAACGTGGCAAAGGCTTTAGGAATCGAATACATCGATACCGGCGCCATGTACCGTGCTGCAGCACTGCAGGCAAAGCTTACGGGTACTCCTATGGAGGATGAAGCGGTGGCATCCATGCTGGATAAAACGGATATTGACTTCATGGATGGGGAAATCTTCCTCAACGGAAGAGAAGTGGATGATCAGATCCGCTCTCTTGAAATCTCTGCTCTGGCATCCAGAATTTCACAGCTTCCAAGCTGCCGCACCAAGCTGGTTGAGATTCAGAGGAAGATCGCAAAATCAAAGAGCGTTGTTATGGACGGAAGAGATATCGCTTCCAATGTTCTTCCGGATGCAGAATACAAATTCTATATCACCGCATCGCCGGAGGTCCGCGCAGAACGCCGCTGGAAGGAGCTCTGTGAAAAGGGCCACAACGAAAGCCTGGAGGCCGTAAAGGCAGATCTGGAAAAGCGGGATCACGAGGATATGACAAGAGAACTGAATCCTCTGGTAAAGGCAGAGGGTGCCATTGAAATCTCCACAGACGATCATTCCATCGAAGAGATGACTGCCCTGATCAGATCTTATATCCCAAAGAAATAACCATACAATAAATAAAAACAATAAAAGCCGGTATTCTGAAGAGTGCTACGCTCTCTGCCAGAACACCGGCTTTTTTATGTCAGATCATATGAATAAACCAGCCGCTTCCAAGCTTTGGCTCAAACCAGGTGGACTTGGGCGGCATGATCATGCCAGCATCCGCCACGCGGATGATATCTTCCACACAAACAGGGTACATGCGGAAGGCAACAGCCATTTCTCCGGAATCCACACGGTTTTCCAGATCCTTTGCCCCCCGGATTCCTCCGGAAAAATCAATGCGGCTGTCTGTGCGGGGATCTTTGATTCCGAGAACCGGTCCCAGAACATGTTCCTGCAGAAGGGATACATCCAGGGAGCGTACCGGGTCCTCATCCGAATACAGCTCCGGATGAAAGGAAGCAAGATACCAGGTGTGGTCCAGATACACGGCAAAGGAATGCTTCCTGTCCGGCCCCGTTTCCCTGTCCTTCATAGGGCGGACAGCAGCCGCCTGTGACAGCTTATTCAGAAATTCCTCCTGAGAAAAACCGTTGAGATCCCGGACGAGACGGTTATAATCCAGCACTTTAAGCTCATTGTCAGGAAATGCTGCCGCCATAAAGAAATTAAAAGGTTCGCTGCCTGTATATTGAGGGAAGCTTTCCCGGCGTTTTTTTCCCACCTTTACGGCGGATGCCGTCCGGTGGTGGCCATCTGCGATGTACAGTTCCTTCATTGCGGCAAACTGCTTTTCCACCAGTTCTGTTTCGTCCCTGTGGGTTACCACCCACAGGCGATGGCGGACTCCGTCAGAAGCCAGGGTATCGTATTCGGGAGCTGAACGATCCATAATGCGCTTCATAAGAGAAGCAAGATCCCGGCGCTGCCGGAAAATAAGAAATACAGGCTCCGTGTGGGCACTGCAGGTGTCAAAATGACGGATCCGGTCCTGTTCCTTTTCCTCCCGTGTTACCTCGTGGCGCAGGATGGTTCCGTTTTCGTAATCGTCGATGGAGGCACAGCCTACAATGCCTGTCTGGGTTCTTCCGTTCATGGTCTGACTGTATATGTAATACGCTTCGCTTTTTTCCTGAATCAGTACCTTGTCTGTCAGAAGCTTCTGCAGGTAATCCGAAGCGTAGGTATAAATCCTGTGAGAGTAGGAAGGCTCCTGCTGCAGATCTCCGTCGGCACGGATCACATGCATAAAGCTTTCCGGACAGGCTGCAGAGATCTCTGCGGCTTCCTGCCGTGTAACAACATCATAGGGCGGACAGAGGGTTTCCGATGCAAAGGCTCTGTCAGGACGGACGGCACAAAAGGGTTTGAATACAGCCATAATCTATAAATATTCTCCTTTATTTTAGGTGTTATTATGCACAGGGCTTTGGAGCAGGATCATCATCCGTCTCCTTGTGACTCTTGATTTTACAACAATTGCAGAGAGAAAAAAAGGGAAAACCATGCGATTATTGTTTTTTTAACAGAATTACCATAAATATAAACAAACCAAACAATAATCGATAATTATAAAAAATATTAAAATAAATCAAAAATATGTTGACACATTCAATTTTCGAGGATATAATTTAATCAAGTTGGGAATAGTTTAAATAAGAAAATCGGCAGTCTTATTTGATGTGTTTCCTTCTTATAATCAATGTTTTTTCATGATTATTTTTCCTTCTCAATTTGTTTTTGCAGCACATGAATTTGCCAATGTAATTAAAACACAGACCGTAAAAGCCTGCTCCGAAGCAGGCTTTTGCGGTTTTTTGTCATTGGAAAAAAACTGTGATTCAAGTATAATATGATGAGTATGTGCAAAGGTTTTTTGACCGGTCAGCGCATCCAGAAAAAAATGAAGAAATCAGCTCTGCCGGCGGCTGCCGGCAGCTTTGCTGTTTTGTAATATTCAACCGGATTTACTCCCGGATGATCCCAACATGATCGATAAGGAGCACAGGAAATGAACAACCGTTTCGAAACACAGATGAAACAATTTAACAATACAGCACAGGAGATCCCTTTTGAACCTATTACAGAGCAGATCCGCAGGCAGGCGCAGCGGATTCCGGAGGAAACCGCTGTGGTTTCCGGTGAGGAGAGCATAACCTTTGCGGAGCTTGACCGGATTTCCCGCAGGATCGCAGCAGGGCTGCGGCTTCTGGGAATTCAGGCCGGGGCTGAAACCATGGTGGGCGTGATTCTGAACCGCACCTGGCGGGTTTACGCGGCGGAGCTGGGAATCCTTAAGGCCGGGGGAGCGTACATTCCTTTTGCCGCAGAATACCCGGATGCCCGGATTCATTACTGCATGGAAGATGCAGGAAGCCCTCTGCTCATTACATCGGAGAAGCTGAGGGCAGAACGTCCGGGGCTTGTGGGAAAAGACTACCGTATCGTTACCATTGAGGAGCTGATGGCTGCAGATGGAGATGCGTTTGAACCTGCATCCATAGGGCCGGATTCTCTGGCTCTTGCCGTCTACACCTCAGGCTCCACAGGAAATCCAAAGGGCGTTCTCATCGAACATATCTCTCTGGTGGAAAGTGCATTTCCATGCGAAACAAATCCCCTTACCGCCCTGTTTTCTGCGGGGCAGGTCTTTATGCCTGTAACCTCCATGGGATTTGTGGCCGCCTCCTATTTTGACCTTTCCGCCCTTTGCGCAGGCAAGACTGTCTGCGTTCCCGACGAGGAGGAGCGGATGGACGCAGAAGCCCTGATCCGCTGCATCCGCAGAAACAATGTATCCGAAGCCTTTTTTTCTCCGTCTCTCATAAAGAGTCTGTGGTACAGCCCTGCCAGAGAGGTGATCTTCGGTCTGGTGGAAAGCATCGGAACCGGCTCCGAAAAGATTGAGCTGAGCCTTGTGCGGGAAATGATGGCGCAGTATCCAAAGCTTAAGATATTTAACTTCTACGGTGCATCGGAAACCTGTGTGGGATGTACCTGCGGCGTGCTCTGTCCGGAGGATGAGGTCATCACGGTAGGCAGTCCTGTGACCAATGTGACCGTGGCTGTTCTGTCGGAAGACGGAAAAACTCTGCCGCCGGGAGAGAAGGGCGAGCTGATCGTCTGCGGAGACCGCCTGTTTCGGGGTTACATGAATCTTCCGGAAAAAAATAAGGAAGTGTTCTTTGAATATGAAGGAAAAAGGGCGTTTCGCACAGGAGACGTGGCCTGCTGGACAAAGGACGGAAGAATCAGGATCTTCGGCAGAGACGATGACATGGTGAAGGTCCGGGGGCACCGGGTGGAGCTTCCGGAGGTGGAGGATGCCATCAAAAGCTATCCGGGAATCAAGAACAACAAGGCGCTGCTCCGCAGCGGCGAAAGCGAAGAATTTCTGGTGGCATTCTTTGCGGCAGAGGAAAAAATCAGTATCCCGAAGCTGCGTCAGTACCTGAGCCTGCGCCTGCCGTCCTACATGATCCCGTCCCTTTTCATGCAGCTGGATCAGCTTCCTTTAAACGACAACGGAAAGACGGACCGGATTACTCTTCAGAATATGGAGCTCCGGGCGGAAGAGCAGGATCTGACTGCACCGGAAACAGAAACGGAAAAAGCCCTGTTCTCAATGGTTCAGAGCATTACGGGAATTCACGGCTTCGGGACCCGGACAAGCATTCTTTCCCTGGGAATCACATCACTTTCCGCCATGCGGCTCAGTGCCCGGATCCGGGAAACCTTCGGGGTATTCATCCGGTATTCCGACATTCTTCAGGAGCCTACCATTGAGGGCATTGCGCGGATGATCCGGGAAGCCTCAGAGAAGGAATCCGGCGCCCCTTCACCTGCCGAAGTCCATGAGGAGGCCGTTCCTCTGTCCGAAAATCAGAAGGGGGTCTACCTGGCCTGGGAGCTGGACCGGGAATCCACGGCCTACAACCTTCCGTTTGTATACCGCTTTGAATCAGGGGAGGTTTCTCCGGAGAAACTGGAAAAAGCAGTAAATTTAGTAATTAAGATCCATTCCGGAATGAATCTCCGACTTCAAATGCGAAAGGGAGAAGTATTTCAGGCTGCGGGAGCAGCCGCTCCCGAACCAATCCCTGTGATTGCCGCACTCCATACCCCGGATCAGGCGTATTACCGCAGCAGAATCCGCCCCTTTGACCTATTTGAAGGGCCTCTGTACCGTTTTGAAATTCACGTATCCAAAGAGTACACGGATCTCTTTATGGATATTCACCATATTATATTTGACGGGATCTCCAGCACCATTTTTGAGCGGGATCTCAACGCTGCCCTCAGAGGAGAAACACCGGAACCGGAAATCTGCTCTGCATCCCGCTGGTATGCTGCCGCGCAAAAAAGCACGCCAGAGGAAGTATCCGGGTATTTTGAAGCCCTGGTATCGCAGGCAGAGTGCGCATCCTATCCTGCCTCCCTGCAGCCGGATGGCTGCGGACTGGGAACAGTATCAAGGCGGATTCCTGCGGCTGCAGTACAGCAGTTTTGCAGAGAGCACGAGATCACCCCGTCCAGCTTTTTCCACGGAGCCTTCGCAGAAGCCCTCCGGCGGATCACCGCAAATGACAACCCGTTTTATCTCACGGTGAGCAGCGGTCGGGGAGACAGCTGGGAGCTTTCCAACACCACGGGATTTTTTGTAAAGACCCTGCCGGTGGTGCTTCCTTCTTCTGAGGGAAGCCAGACGGTGGTTTCCTACGCAAGGGAAGTCCATGACCGGATGCAGGAGATCCTTCGCAGGGATTCCTACACATATACAACTCTGGCGGAAACACAGCAGCTTCGGGGAGAAATCCTGTTTGCCTATCAGGGGGAAATCCGCCAGCCGGATACCTTTGTCAGCGGCCGGGCCGCTGCACTGGCCCCAAAGGACCCGCAGTTTCCGATTTTTGCGGAGGTTTATCCGGAGGGGGATTCGTATGTATTTATGATTTCCTATGACGGAAACCTGTACAGCCGCAGAGACATGGAAGGTTTTGCGGGGGCATGTGCCGCCGGTGCTCTGAGCATGGCACAGTGCGACTGGATCCGGCAGGTGCGCCTGGTGAGCCGGGAAGAGGAAGCAGAACTGAAGGCGCTGTCCCGGGGAAAGGAGCTTTCCTATGACCGGACCATGACCTGGGTGGATCACTTCCTGCTGCACGCAGAGGCCCATCCGGACCGCACGGCCGTAACGGACCGGTTCGGGTCCTTTACCTACGGACAGCTTCTTGCTCTGGGATGGCGTGTGGCTGCTTATCTGGAAGGCCGCGGCGTATCCGAAGGGGATTTTGTTGCGGTGAAAATGGGCCGTGTAAAGGAATTTTCTGCTGCTGTTTTAGGAATTCATCTGGCAGGGGCTGCGTATGTTCCCGTTGACCCGGAATATCCAAAGGAGCGGATCCGCTACATCCTTGAGGACTGCGAAGCGAAGGTTCTGCTGACAGAAGAAGAATTAAAAGAAATATCAGACAACGATCCTGTCTGCTGCCAGGCAGCAGCAAAAGCCGCCCCGGAGCAGGTGGCCTATATGATCTATACCTCCGGTTCCACAGGAAGGCCGAAGGGGGTTATGATCCAGCACAGGGCCATGATGAACTTCCTGCAGTTTACGGCGGACAGTTTCCATATTACGGAGGAG
>JBJFFZ010000020.1:0-5532 GCA_051892195.1 Anaerovoracaceae bacterium | reverse complement strand
GTGTGGAACGATGCGGTGCTGGAAAACGGCATCTATGCTGGGATGACAAAGGAACAGCTGACGGCGGCTTTAGGAAACCCGGTGTCAGAAACAACCGAGGAAATGGGCGAAAGCCGTCTGGTGTCCGTCAGTCAGTCCAACCGATTTAACAGCAGGCTTACCAATCTTTCTGCAGAAAGCTATGTCACTGTGGTGACATACAAGGCAGGAAAGGATACCATTCGCGCCATCTTTATGAAGGGAATCGACAGCAGTCTTCTGCTGGAGATCCGGTAAAAAGGAGACAGCTATGGCAGGTTATTCAGGAATTGCAGACGTCAGCAGCAGGCTTGTGAAGCTTCTGCAGGAGGGGCTGTGTCCGGAGCTGATCCGAAGCCCGGATTCCATCGGGCTCTGCAGCCCGGAGGATCACGGAGATTTTTCCGTGGGCGTTCACCTTTATGACATCCGGGAAAACGACGAGTACATCAACACCTCCATGACCAGCGTCAATACCGGGATCCAGCGGTATCCCTCCACCTATCTTTCCCTGCACTACATGATCACGCCTTATTCTTCGGCGGATGTGAAATACAGGGAGGCGGAGGAGCACCGGATTCTTGGAAGGATCGTGCAGATCATGGCGGATCATTCCGTCATGGAAAGCAGTCAGGACAGCGGCGCGGGGCTCGACTGGGTCATCCGGCTTATGCGAATGACCGCAGAGGAAAAGAGCCGGATGTGGAGCTATCCGGGCAAGGCCATAAAGACCAGCCTCTTTTACAAGGTGGCTCCGGTAGAGATCGAATCCGCAAGAACAAAGGAAATCCGCAGAGTAACAAGAGCGGAAATATCCGTAGAGGAATAACCCTGAAAAGACAGCAGGAGATGCAGTATGCAGAGACTTGGAATACAGTTGAAAATGGCATTTGCTGTGGCGGTCAGAGACAGCTTCAGCGGACGGCCTCTTACCGGCAGTCAGGTGCGGGTAAGCCTTCCGGAGGACCCGGGAAACCGGCCCGTCACCAAACGGGACGGCTATTATGTGGTCCTTGCAGGGAGGGTTCCCGTTACGAGAGTTCTGGTTCAGGCGCCGGGGTTTCACTCCCGGGAATGTATGGTGGATTCCGAAGCCCTGGAGGTCACCGGTCAGATTCTTTATGTGTGGCTGGTTCCGGATCAGACGTACGCCGGCGGTGGCAGCAGGTCCTTTCTTCAGATCCGGGGAGCCTTGCCGGGTGAACCCGTGACTGTGACGGAAACCGGACGCAGTCAGGGACTGCGGATTCTGTCTTTGGAATCCGGAGAAAAAACCCTTCTCAGAATTTTTTCTCCGGGACAGCAGGATCTGTCCGGACGGTCCTTTGCCGTGATGAAAGGCCCGGAAGACATACCGGAGCAGGTGATCAGCCTGCTGTGCCGGGAGGGAGAGGATTCCTACGTTATAAAGGAACCTCCTGCAGGCTTTCAGGAGGGGACGGAAGCGTATCTGTATCCCCGGTGGGAGATTACCGCAGACGGGGACGGAAATGCTGCAGCCGTGCTGAAGCCTGACCCTGACCGGGGGGATGTGTCCTGTGCGGTGCAGGACCGGCAGGGACAGTGCATCCGGGTAAGAGAAACAGACGAGAGGATTCTCCGGATCGATCTTTCCGGGGAATCAGAAAGATAAAAAAGAATCGTAACAGAAGAAAAAGGGAAAGGAAGAGAGTATCATGGGAATGTGTGTATGCGGAAATGCAATGCTTGCCTGCTCCTTTGGCATGGCGCCTTCAACCCTGATGGTGACTCCACAGAATCAGGCGGTGACTTCCATGCCGCTTGCCACCATTATGGACAATAAACCGATGGTCAATATTATGCCTTTCGGCATGTGCAGCTCCATGGCAAATCCCACGGTGGCGGCAGCTACCGCAGCGGCCTTCGGGGTTCTGACCCCCATGCCGTGCATTCCCAATACTACGGCGCCCTGGGCGCCGGGATCCCCTACGGTTATGATAAAAAATATTCCCGCCCTGAACAATTCATCAAAGCTTATGTGCATGTGGGGCGGCGTGATTCAGGTGACGTATCCGGGACAGACCACCATTATGGTCCCTTAGGAAGGAGGCAGAAAAAATGACGCGGAGGATGAAACAGCTTCTTGCTGCAGTCTTTGGGACTGCGCTGGTTCTCAGCCTTGTGCTGACCCTGGCCTTTTCGAAGGACCGTTTTACTTATATTGTGGATTCCGTATACACACCCGACGCGGTGTATCTCATAGACGATGACGGGGAGGAGCTTCGGATCATTCAGGCGGACTCTGCCGGAAAGAAGCAGGAGGAGATCCGCATCGATAAGATTACCGGAGACAGGATCCGTTCTCTGGATTATCTTACGGTAGACGGTAATGATATTTATGTCTACTGCATGGAGCGAAAAATCACCACCAACGAGGTGCTGTCAGAGAGCGTATCCCTGTGCGATTTCGGCAGGGGAAAGCTGCGCAGCGCCTGGGAGCTTCCTGTAACGGACACGGAAAACCAGAACTGCTTTTCCATTCAGGTGCGCAGCGGGGTTCTGACCTGGTTTTCCACAGGGGTCAACGAAGAGATGATGACCGCTGAGGCGGTGCTTTCCCGTATGGATGCAGGAGCATCCGAACCGGAGGCCGTGGGTGTTATTGAATTTGACGGCGGCATCGGGTTTACGGATTTCTTTTATTCCGACGACGGAACCATCGTGTTTACGACTCCGGAGGGAACCATTTACTTTGCCGACCAGGGGGAGGGTCTTTGGAGAGAGGTTTCTTCAGGGACTTTGACGGGAGAAATGGAAACGGATTCTTTAGAGAACGAATTTTCTTCCGGGCTTACGGGAGCAGAAACAGATACGTTTGATCCACAGCAGGTGGCAGAAGCCCAGCTTCTGGAGCCGGAGCAGGAGGAGGTGCTGTACATCGACGGTGCAGAGGTCTTTTCTCATGCGTGCATGTTCCCGGACGCTTATCCTGCAGTGAACGAATCCCGGATTGCAGGGTTTACCTCAGACGGCAGACATACCGTCTACTTTATGGATCTCGCTTCCAAGGATCTGAAATCCATCGATGTGTCCACCGGGCAGATGGCCCAGGTGAAGGACTCCCTGTCGGTGGTCTGGGGCACGGAGGAGATTCCGGCCTGCAATCTGAAAAATATGCGCTTTGCCGATGAAGGCTTCTTTACTGCAACGGTAACGGGGGCAGAAGCGGACGGCGCTCTGGGCATCTATGAAAACGGAGAGCTGCGGATTCTCACAGGCGTTACGGGGGCTGGAGAGAAGCTCCGGTTCTTTGGAAAGTGGTTTGTGATTCTCTTTGTGGGGCTCCTTGTCCTTTCCTTTGTTGGATATCAGGTTCTCCGCATCACAAGAGGGAGATTTCCTGTTGCTGCCAAGGTGGTTACCGTGTGCATTCCGGTGGTTATGGCCAGCGTGCTGATCCTTCAGTTTGCCATGCAGAGCCTGTTTGTGAAGCAGATCACAGACCAGCAGTACAAAGAGCTGTATCTGGTGGCAAGACAGCAGATGGAAAACATCAGCGAAGAAATGCTGGACAGCATCGATTATGACCGTCCGTATGACAGCGTGGAGTATTATCAGCTCCGCAGCCTGCTGACGGCCCTGCCGGGAAGTCTGGAAATCTGGGAATCCGACGGGGAAAAGAGCAGCCAGGTGCACAATTTCGGGTATTTCTGGCTTTATCGGTATACATACAACCAGGAGCTGATTTCGGCATACTGTGATCAGAATTATATCGACGTTCCTATCAGCTACTACTATGGAAACCGCACCGGAGAGCTCTTCTGCGCTGCGGCAGGAGAAGACCGGATCTACCGGACCTCCTACCGGGATACCGGCGGGGAGTGGATCTGCCTGGCAGTGCCGGTAAAGGACCAGGAGGGCAACGTGTTTGCAGTGCTGGAGACGGGCACCTCAAAGGCGTCCCTGGACTACGCCGTAGCCCAGAATGCAAAAAAGGTCAGCATGATCAACCTGGCAATTCTGGTGATCCTGATTCTTCTTCTGGTGGCCCTGATGCTGGTAACCCTGCATCCGCTGAAGCGCCTGCGCCTGGCCATCCAGGAGGTTACGGAAGGAAATCTGGGTGTCCAGACAACGGTTCGGGGCAACGACGAGATCGCGGATGTTTCAAGGGTCTTCAACCAGATGTCCACCACGGTGGAATACAGCGTCAACGAACTGACAGAGCTGAACCAGGGTTATTTCCGGTTCGTTCCGTCCAAGATGTTCCAGCTCCTGCGCAAAAGCAGCGTCACCGATGTGCGGCTGGGAGACCAGATGCATTCCGATATTACCATCCTTTCGGTGAACGCCCAGGGATTTTCCGATATGATCAGCTCCATGAATTCTGCGGAAATGTTCCGCTTTATCAATGACGTGTATTCGGAGCTGGTGCCGATTATCAACGAAAAGGGCGGTGTAGTGGACCGCTTTGAGGAGGCAGGGCTGGTTGCATTCTTTACGGGAAGCAGCGAGGACGCTGTCAACAGCGCCGTGTCCGTCTGCCAGGAAATGGACGTGGTCAACAGCCGCAGAACTGCCAAAGGACTTCCTGTGGTCACCCTTACGGGAGGCATCAGCTACGGTCCGGTGATGGTGGGCATCGTCGGTCACCGGGAGCGCCTTGCTGCAACTACGGTGTCCGAGCATACCAACCTCAGCAGCTTCCTGCAGCAGATGGCTCCAAAGTACGCCGCAAGAGTGCTGACCACCGCCGCCACGGCAGAGCGGATTCCGGAATTCCACGAACGGTACAACGCGCGGTTTATCGGCTTCCTGCATGTGACGGCTACAGACCGTGCAGAAAAGCTGTACGATGTCTTTGACGGGGATACGGAAGAAATCCGCCGTCTCAAGCGCCAGACAAAGGACCTCTTTGAACGGGGCGTGGAGCTGTACTGCCAGAAGGACTACTACGAAGCAAGACTGGTGTTTATCCAGGTGCTGAAGCAGTTCCGCATGGACGCCGCCGCAAGAGAATACCTGTACCGCTGCGACCAGTACTACCAGATGGAAGATACCAGCGGCATCGATGTTTATATTGAAGCGTATTAATTTATAAATAAAAGCAAGGATGAGCTTCTGCCCGGCAGAAGAACAGCAGCCAGAAAGGATCGGAGAAACATGGAACGAACAGAAAAAAGAATATGGAGTGTGGTTCTCACCGTTTTGCTGATCCTGTCTTCTGTGCTGGTGCCTTATGACAGGGAGCCGGTGTATGCGGCGACGGTGCAGGAAGTTGTTCAATCCGTTTCAATTACTTCAGACGGCAGTACAATACCGTATGAGGCTGCAAGCTCTATCTCACATAAAACAATTTTGACTGGAAATGCAAGCGGGACGGTGCAAGTGACATTAGCAGAATCATATCCCTTTGTCGCGGATTCATTAACAATTGCAGGGCCGACAGACTCATCAAATATTGAGTTTGTAGTAAATGAAACAGCTGATAGTAAGATTGTTTTTCAATATATAATTCAGTATGATTGTAAAGAGATTGCAATCAATGTGACA
>JBJFFZ010000019.1:0-5715 GCA_051892195.1 Anaerovoracaceae bacterium | reverse complement strand
GCAGAAGAATTCCAGCTCCATCTGCTCAAACTCTCTGGTACGGAATGTAAAGTTGCCCGGTGTGATTTCATTTCGGAAGGATTTTCCGATCTGTGCAATACCGAACGGCAGCTTCTTTCTCGTGGTTCTCTGAACATTCTTGAAGTTGACAAAAATACCCTGTGCCGTTTCCGGTCTCAGGTAAATCTGTGCAGTGCTGTCCTCTGTAACACCCTGGAAGGTTTTGAACATGAGGTTAAACTGTCTGATCGGCGTGAAGTCCTTGCTTCCGCAGGTCGGGCAGCCGATTTCCTTTTCCTTCATGAATTCTTCCATCTGTTCATTGGACCAGCCGTCAACCACCTGATCGATGCCGTGGCGGTCAAAATATTCCTCAATCAGCTTGTCCGCTCTGAACCGTTCATGGCACTGCTTACAGTCCACCTGAGGATCATTGAAATTGCCCACGTGGCCGGAGGCCTCCCATGTTCTCGGATTCATGAGGATTGCTGAATCAAGACCTACATTATATTTGCATTCCTGGATAAACTTCTTTCTCCAGGCTGCCTTTACATTGTTCTTCAGTTCCACACCAATCGGGCCATAATCCCATGTATTGGCGAGACCGCCGTAGATCTCGGAACCTGGAAACACAAACCCTCTGGATTTTGCAAGAGAAACAATCTTTTCCATAGAGTGCTCTCTGTGCTGGATCTTCTTACTCATTGCGATAATCTCCCATTGTAAAAAATTTTATACATAATAATATACTACAAGGACAGCGAATACACAATACATTAATACGTGTATACACTGTCCATCTGTAAACTATGACTATATGGATTTTTTATTCGAAAAACTTGAATAAACCTTTCTTTTTCTTGTAATTTTCTATGGTTTCTTCAAATTTTTCTCCGGCCTTCTGGATTTCATCCTTAGCCGTATCCACTGCAGACTCTGCTTTTTCTTTTGCGGCATCCGCAATATCCTCTGCAGCATCCTTCACGGCTTCTGCTTTTTCCTCTGCAGCGTCACCGGCATCCTCTATAATATCTTCAAAATCATCGAAATTGAAATAGTCATCATCATCAAAATCGGCATCGCCCAGAGGGTCCTCCAGATAGCTGTCATCCGGATCCTCATCCTCTATGGCAAATTCAAAATCGTCCTCTGCATCCTGGCAGGATTCTTCTCCGCCCCGGTTCTTGCTGATCACATCGGAAGCCTTTTCCCGCACCTGCGAAAGGGCTTCCCCGCTCTTTTCCCGGAGATCATCTGCAATAACAGAGCAGTTTTCCCTGACTCCGCCAAAGGTTTCAGCAGCTTTTTCACTGATGCTGACCACCTCGCCGTTGTCCTTAACCAGCTCTATGGTGCACTTCATGCCGAGAGCAGCAATGGTTGCCACCACCGTAGGCCAGAACAGCCACACTGCACCCACAATGCCGAGATTTACCGGAACATTGAGAATGATTTCCTCGTCCTTGCGGATGACAATCTTTGAAACGTTTCCCTTGTGGATCAGCTGTTTTACATTTTCGATCATCTGGGAAACCTGATCTGCCGCCTTGCTTTTCGGAGCAATATCAATCTCATCCTCGATCATGATAATCGCGTCCACCACACTGCCCTCTGCTTTGATCAGTGCGTCCTTGGCTTCCTTATAGTTTACACCGGTTCTGTCCTTCACCAGTTCGATCTTTTCAAGACTAATTTCCATAATAAACACCGCCTTTAATCATTAAGATACAACTCGCTCTTCAGTTTATTAATATCCAGATGGTAGGATACATATTCTTTTAATAATTCTGAAAGATACGATAATACCTCATCTTTCAGGGCCAGCCGGCCAAGAGATCTCAGATCAGTCCCACGGATATATTCCAGTGTTCTGATTATATCAAATCTGATTTCATAAAGCAATCGCAGATTGACTCTGCCGCTTTGGGCGCACGGGCGGCAGATCAGCCCCCCGTCTACAACGCTGATTCCGGCAGCCTCATGGGAGATATCGGTCTTTCCGCACCTGGCGCATCCCTTCAGGGACGGCATATATCCGCAGAGATCCACAAGCTTCCACTGGTACATCACCACAAGGGATTTCAGCTTTGACTTCCGCCCTTCCAGAAGCTGAAGAAATTCTAAAAGAAGGTCCAGCACCGGCTCTGCCGGCTCCCCTTCCGGAAGGATTTTTTCTGTGAACTCCAGGGCATAGGAGGCATACATATATTTGTCTACGTCCTCTCCGATGCGAAAATAGCTGTCTGCTGTTTCCGCACTGTTGATGCTGTAGCTTTCGCGGCCGTGGTAGATCTCGTACTTTCCATGAGTAAATACGCGCAGGGCAAGGGCGGAACGGGTCTTTCCATTGGTCCGGATACTGGTTCCGGCGCTGATCTTCCCGAACCTTCTGGTCAGAAGCACCAGCATCCGCCGGTCTCCCGGCAGACGGGTCTGCCGCAGAATGATGCCGTCGGTTTCCGTTACCATTATCTGCCGTCGTCCTTGCTGTTATATCCGAAATTGCTGATGGCGATATCATTTTCCCGCCAGTTTTCCTTCACCTTGACCCACAGCTCCAGATAGACCTTTGCGCCGATGAGGGGTTCGATCTCCATGCGGGCTGCCTTTCCGATGCCCTTCAGCTTCTTTCCTCCGGCTCCGATGATGATTCCCTTGTGGGAGGATCGCTCGCAGTAGATCACTGCATTGATATTTGTGCAGCGTGGCGTGTCCTCGTACCGTTCAATTTCCACGGCGATTCCGTGAGGTACCTCGTCCTCCAGGTACATCAGGGTTTTTTCGCGGATGATTTCCGATACGAGAAAACGCATAGGATTGTCGGTGAACATATCCCGCGGGAAATACATAGGGCCTTCGCCGATATAAGGGCGGATCTTTTCGAGACAGACGCCGGTGTTCTGATCCTTCAGGGCGCTGACGCCGAGGATCTGATCAAAAACGCCTTCGGCTTCGTATTCTTCATAGATCCTGCGGAACACATCCGGTTCGATCAGGTCAATCTTGTTGATAACAAGAAGCTTTGGCGTATCCTTTACCTTCCGGAGAAGCTCCAGAATATACCGGTCTCCGGGCCCTGCGGAAAGAGGGCCGTCCGTCAGAAACAGGATCACATCCACTTCATTAAAGGTGTTGAGGGCAGTGCCCGTAAGGTACTGTCCCAGCTTGTTCTTCGGCTTATGGATGCCCGGGGTATCGATAAAAACAATCTGATGGGTATCATCGGTATAGATTCCGCGGATAGCATTTCTGGTGGTCTGAGCCTTGCTTGAGGTAATGGCTACCTTTTCTCCTACCAGCGCATTCATCAGTGTGGATTTTCCTACATTTGGTCTTCCTACGATTCCTACAAAACCTGATTTCATAAACTGAATCCTTTCGGTAATAATTCTCTTAGTTTTTTTACTTCCAATGATGCTTCGTCTGCTCCTGCAATGACATCCAGTTCATCGCCAAATTCAAAAAGAATCTGCCGGCAGATGCCGCAGGGCCATGCGGCGCCTCCTGGCGCCCCCACAGCCATTGCCCGGAAGCTGCGCTTTCCGGCAGTTACGGCGGCTGCCAGAGCAGACCGCTCTGCGCAGATGGTTGCACCAAAGGAAGCACTTTCCACATTGACTCCCGTAAACACTTCCCCGTCTTCCGTCAGCAGGGCTGCCCCTACACAAAAACCGGAATAGGGATTGTACGCATTTTTGCTGACCGCAAGAGCGGTCCGAAACAGCTGCCTGTATTCTTCGCTGATATTATTCACGGGTCAGATCCACCTCCGCCATGACTTCCTCTTCTCTGGCCCTCATTTCGGCCTTTTCCTCCGGCTCCATATGGTCGTAGCCCAGAAGGTGAAGCATACTGTGTACAAAGAGGTATACAAACTCTCTTTCATAGGAATGTCCGTATTCTTCTGCCTGCTGCAGGGCCACCTGATGACAGATCACCACATCCCCCAGGCAGATTTCCTCTTCGTTTTCTATGGCATTGAGATCATCGTACTGCGGAAACGACAGCACATCCGTCACGGCGTCCTTATCCCGAAACTGCCGGTTGATGCTGCGGATTTCCTCCGGTTCCACTACAGAAAGGCTGATCTCACAAAGCCCGGGATCCAGTCCTTCTCTGCAGATGCACAGCTCCCCTGCTTTTTTCAGAACGGGAAGCAGTTCTTCTTTTATATCTGTTTCTTCGTCATATATTATCTTCATGTTGTTTTCACTCTATACCGGACCTGAAACGCCGGCTTTTTCCTTCAGGCAGGCATTTGCGGGATTGAGGCGCGCGGAGCCGCCGGGGATTCTCACTCGGAATCCTCCGCCTGTTCGTATGCCTTGATGATGCGCTTTACCAGCGGATGGCGAACCACATCGGCCTCCTCAAAAAACGCGAATTTTATGCCCTCTACATCCCGGAGGATCCGCAGGGCATCCCGCAGTCCGGACATTTTTTTCTTTGGAAGGTCAATCTGGGTCACATCGCCTGTAACCACAGCTTTTGAGCCGAATCCGAGACGGGTCAGAAACATCTTCATCTGTTCCCGGGTGGTGTTTTGTGCTTCGTCCAGAATAATAAAGGCATTTTCCAGTGTTCTTCCCCGCATATATGCCAGAGGGACTACTTCGATGGTTTCCTTCTCCTTCAGACGCAGGGCCGCATCTCTTCCGAGAATGTCGAACAGGGCGTCGTACAGAGGGCGCAGGTACGGATCCACCTTTTCCTGAAGGTCCCCCGGGAGAAATCCGAGATTTTCGCCGGCCTCCACTGCGGGACGGGCAAGGATGATTTTCTGTACTTCCTTATTTTTCAGAGCATGAACCGCCATGGCAACAGCGAGATAGGTTTTTCCGGTTCCCGCAGGCCCTACCCCAAAGACGATATCGTTCTCCCGGATATCATTGGCATAGGTGATCTGACCCAGGGTCTTTGCTCTTACCGGCTTTCCCCGATGGGTAAAGCACAGAATATCCCTGCTCAGCCGGCTGTCCCGGTAGGACTTTCCTTCTCTGTTCAGGGTCATGATATACTGGACACGCTGTTCATCCAGTTCTTCGCCTTTTTCCAGAACCCACATCATATCCAGCAGGGTGCTTTCCGCTGCTTCCGGTTCCCTTCCGCTGATCACCAGGTCATCTCCCCGAAGCACCATCTGCACGCCGAAATTCTGATTGATCTGATCAAGATTCTGATCCCCGGACCCGAAGGCTGCCCGAATCAGCTGAACGTCCTCAATGGTCCGTCGAATCTCCTTCATTTCCTTCGTTTCCGTCTTCTCCTCTGTTGTTCTGGACAAGCTCATTCTCCTTTTTTTCCGCTATATTTTCAGTCGTCTGAAGTGTAATACTACATACTATTATATTTTCTTCTCTGTCAAACTTCAAATCCTTATTATCCATTTTTATGTATTTCGGAATATTTTCCATCACATACATGCGGATCTTTTCCTCGGCAATCTGTGTCATTTCCTGAGTCGAATACTTTTCTGCAGGAAACTCCAGCTCCAGGCGGTAGATCACCTTTCCGGTAACCGTTCCCCTGGCAGATGCCATCCGAACCCCCTGATCCCTGCTGGTGTCGTATGTTGTATTTTTCAACGGAAACGCAGCACTGATCAGCACCTGCCCCTCTTCCACATAATCTCCCGGCTTCACCAGAGCATATCCTTCTTCCACAGAAATGGTATCGATATATCCGCTCTTTGCAGCCACAAGGTCAAACATCCCC
>JBJFFZ010000018.1:0-22575 GCA_051892195.1 Anaerovoracaceae bacterium | reverse complement strand
AAAGCAACAGTTTTTCGCGCCGGGCGCGAAATATTTGTTTTACGGGCTTTATTCCGGAAAAGAACAGAAAAACCTCTGCCCCGGGAAAACCCGCAGCAGAGGTCAGACAATCATGGTTATCCTATGGAAAAGAACAGCACATACAGCAGGTTCTGAAGGAACATGACCGGCGGCGTAATAATGTAGGACGTGAGCCGGAACACGATCAGGAGCATGAGGAACATAGGGCCCAGCTGATAGAAGCGCCAGTACCAGGTCTTTCGCTCCAGATTGAAAATCTGTGTCACCACACCCCAGCCGTCCAGAGGCGGAAGGGGAATCAGGTTGAAGATCATCAGCACCAGATTGATCTGCACCATGCCCATGAGAACCTGAAGGATGATGGAAAACAGCATGCCTCCCCCCATGGCAAAGGGCAGTGCGCACACGATCCTCGCTGCTGCCATGCCCACAGCTGCAAGGATAAAGTTCATCACGACTCCGGCCAGGGACACGGCCGCCTCGCCCCGGCGGCGGTGTTTATAATAGTTCGGGTTCACCTGCACCGGCTTTCCCCATCCGAAATGAAAGAACACCAGCATGAGAAGGCCCAGGGGATCGATATGGGCTGCCGGGTTCAGCGTGACCCGGCCCTGGGCTCTCGGCGTAGGGTCCCCCAGCCGGTCGGACACAAAGGCGTGAGCAAATTCGTGGAGAGAAAATCCGAGAATCAGCCCCGGCAATATATACAGTGTCTGCATTAAATAATCAAACAATCTCTATTCCTCCTGATGCTGCATACCGGCCATATGAGTAACAAACTGCCTTGCAGAGCGGCCGGAGCGGCTGGTCTGGCGCATGTCCCACTTGTTTGCTTCTGCCAGCAGAAGCTCGGGATCCACCTGAAGACCTTCCTTTTCTGCAATGGATTTTACGATTTCAGAATAAAGCTCCCGGTCCGGGGCAGTAAAGGTGATCTTGAGGCCGAACCGGTCCGCCAGGGACTGGCGCTCATGAATGCCGTCATTTACATGAACCTCCCCTTCGTCCCCATTCCGGTCCTTCCAGGTTTCCTTCACAAGGTTTCTGCGGTTGGAGGTCACATACAGCAGCACGTTTTCCGGCTGCACCTCCACGCCGCCCTCAAGGACAGATTTAAAGTGCTTATATTCGATTTCTGTTGCCTCAAAGGACAGATCGTCGATAAAGATGATAAAGCGGCAGCCTCTGCCTGCAACAGCATCCATAATGGTTCCAATATCAAAGATCCGGGATTTCGGCACGTTGATCATCCGCAGGCCTTCATCCCCGAAGCGGTTCAGAAGCGCCTTGACGCTGGAGGACTTTCCCGTTCCCTTGTCGCCGTAGAGCAGAACGTTGTTGGCCCGTCCGCCCTTTACGAAGGTTTCCGTGTTGCGGATGAGCTGCCGCTGCTGCTGATCGTAACCGATCAGGTCATCGAAGGTGATGGGATCCTGATGCTTCACTCCGCAAAGGGATCCGTTCCAGAGGAACGCCCTGTACTTTCCCAGAAGTCCGCAGTAATTGCTGCTGTAGTAATCCCGGAGGGCCTGGGCAGTTTTTTCCGCAGGTTCCCCTGCCTTCAGAATGTCAAGAAGCTGCTGGGCCCGGGAATCCTCCCGAAGGGGCGGACACAGGCTGCACACACAGGGACGGTCCGGAGAAAACAGGGACGCTGCCCCGCTCCAGTCGATTTCCATCAGCCGGCACAGCTCCGCCGCATCCCCTGCCGCAAGGCTGAGGATCAGCTCGTCCGTCTCCCCTCTTTCGGACATAAGACTGAAGCTGTTTTCGCTTTCCGCAGTCAGACGGCAGATGTAGTTTTCCCAGAAGCTCCCCCTGGCCTCGCCGTAAGGAACTGCCGCAAGAAGCTTCCTCTGCAGCTCATAATAAGCCGCTTCCGCCTCCCGGGAAACTTCGCCCCCTTCCGCAGCGGACTCCGCTGCACATAATATTTTTGAAGCAATCTGCACAATTTCGTCATTTCTTATATTGTCGTAGAATAATAATCTGTTAGTGTTCATTTTCTTTCTCCATGCTGAATGCAAAATATTGTTATATTGTATCACAATGAACCGTCCTTGCAAATATATTGTTCCTGGGAGGTATCTATTCTATGAATCAAGAAAAAATCAATCCCGCCCTCTGTGCAGCAGTACACACAGTGGCGCCGGGGGAAACCATGTACAGCATTGCCGGCATCTACGGTACGGATCACCGCCGGCTTATGAAGCTGAACGGGATCTCTGATCCCCGCAACCTTGCCATCGGTCAGAAAATCTGCATTCCCATGACCCCGGGGGATGCCCCTTCGGTCCAGTGTTCTTCCAACCGGCGCTATCACATCGTTCAGGCCGGTGAAACCCTGTACGGAATCTCAAGAAAATACGGAGTGCCCCTGTCAAAGCTGATGGCGTGCAATCCGTCTCTGGATCCCTACCACATGCAGATCGGAACCCGCCTGAATATTCCCGAAGCCGCTCCCGAAGCTGCGGCAGCTCCGCAGCCTCAGACAACTGCTGCGAGTCCATCGTCCGGTCAGAGCACCGGACAGCAGACAGCCGCCCCGCAGGCTTCTGCACCACAGACACAGCCGGGCGCCTCTGCACCGGCACCGGCAGCCCCGGCACCTTCTCCTGACCAGGGTATGCAGTCTGCCGGTTCCGGTACCAGCGCCAGCGCCGGAAGTTCATCAGGCGGCACCCACCATACAGTATCCGACGGGGATACGCTGACCTCCATCCTTACACAGTACGGAATGTGTTTTCATGCCCTGCTTCGCGAAAATTCCCATGCAGGGCTTATGGAAAACGGCGTTCCCCAGGCAGGAAGCACACTGCGCATTCCTTCGGAAGATATCTATCGCCGGTGCCCTGAAAACCAGTCCTATGTGATAAAAAGCGGCGATACCCTGCAGACCGTTGCCCGGGCACATGGAATGACCTCCGATGACCTGCTGCAGCTCAATCCATGCAGCAGCCCTGTGGATTTTTCCGTCATGGGCACCCGGATCCGCGTCTGACCCATCCAGCAAAGAAGCAGTCTCCGTCCAACCGACGGAGACTGCTTCCGCTGTATCTATATGACGCTCCCTTTCAGGGCGTATGTTTCAGACATTTCTGCTCAGTCCGGAGGGCTGCCGGCAGAATTGCTTTCGAACCGCATAAAGCCTGCAAACAGATCCGGTTTCCTTTCATCCCCTTTGAGGATGGTGCCGTGGCAGATGCACGTTACATAGGAACCGTCTTTTACCTTCACCCTGTATGTCAGCTCGTGACGGCTCTTCCTTCCGCTGAATACATCATCGATGTCTTTTTTGTATCGTTCACGGTCATCCGGGTGCACGTATTCTTCCCAGATCAGTTTCACATCGTACATATACGGACCCGGCAGGCCGAAACGCTCTACGGCAGACGCAGACCAGCGGGATACATTTGTTTCCAGATTTGTAAGATACATATATGTATCCGCCTCGATTTTGTCGTAGGCATCGAAAATCCGGTCCGTAAGACCGCTGAGATCCAGTTCTTCCCCGTTTACATTTGACTTCGGGGCGGCGCCGTTCTTCATCTTCCATTTCTTGTCGTACATATCGTGATCGGCTGCCTCAAGAACATCCCTGAGGCTTGCATACTTCTTTCCGGAAATCTCATACCCTACTGCTGCGCTTACGGGATACTCTGTCTCCTGGTCCAGCCTGCGGCATTCGGCGTAGAAATCCTCGATTTCCGCACAGATCTTTTCCTCCGCAGTATCCTTGTAAACAGACAGAAACTCGTCGCCCCCGATCCGGTAGTGGGCCTGGGCAGACCGCAGGTTTTTCATGAGAGTGCCTGCAATCATCGTCAGGTATTCGTCCCCGGTCTGATGTCCAAGGTTATCATTGACATACTTCAGGTCGTTGACATCGCAATACACAAAGCCGTAATGTCCCTCCGGCAGCTCCCTGGTTCTGTAATGCTCTTCCATCCGCTGAAAGCGCACTTCAAAGCTGTTGCGGCTCTGAAGCCCTGTAAACAGATCCATCACTGCCTGCTGCCTGAAAACAGCAGAGGGATTTTCCATGGAGAAAAATACTCCCAGCATAACCAGAGATATGACGGCTCCGGTAAAGAGGTACTCCGGAATCATGACCTGAACCCCTTCCATAAAGATCAGAAGAAGGGTCAGAGGCCCCAGAGTGTAAAACACATGGCGCTGCACATGCTTCCTTCGCACCAGCAGAATCACAACGCTGGCAACAAGAAACAGGAACGCGCACCCGAACCCGAATATGGCGCTGGGACCCAGGCTGTAGTTGGTTCCCCTTCCCTCCAGATATTCGATGGGAAGCAGCAGCACCGCCAGAACCGATGCACAGGCCAGTCCCATAATAACCCTTCTGGTTTTTAAGGACGGCTCCGATGGTTCGCAGTGGCGTATGATATACAGGAGATACTCTCCTGCAAAGAGAATCGCCGCCCCGAAGAAAACCATGTGACATATGTAGTTGACGGGTTCCGGAACGGTATCCGTATGATTTACCGTATAAACAGTAATAATATCAAAGACCTCATGTATAAAAGCAAATAACCACATTCGGCCGAAGCTGTCTCTGATGTTCCAGACCCTGTAATACACAGAACTTACAAGAAGGAACAGAAGCATAATCAGAGAGATGATCTCGGCCCGAAGAATAATCAGCACATTCACCAGTATTATCCTGCCTTCCCCGCACAAAAAGAGGCCGCACCATCCATGCCGCCTCTGAGTGATTGTGATCTAAAGATTTGCCATGAGATCCTGCTCTGTATCCTCATCAGAGAACCGATGCTGCGGAACCACAAGCCATGAATCTCCGTTTCTCTGAATCTTTGCAAAAACATAGGCGCTGTGCTTTGATGCCTCTTCTTCGTATGCATCGGAGTCATTGCGGTAGAGCACCTTGTGAAGATGGGTATCTGTAACCTGAACAAAGAAGTTCTCCACCATGGCGAAGCTCTTCTTGTCCTTGTTGCCGTCAAAGATCAGTGCAAAGAGGATGATATCGCTGACATCTGCAGGGATCTTTGCCAGATCTATGTCGATGCGCTCATCTTCTCCGTCGCCGCCTCCTGTACGGTTGTCCTTTTTATAGTGAACAGACTCTGCCTTGTCCGTCTTTTTCCCAAAAAACACCAGCTCATTTCCCTTTTCGGATTTCAGAATGGCTGCAAGGTTCAGATCCATGGTCTTTGCAGAGACACCGTTGAACAGACCGTCTGCAGTGCTCAGAATCTTTTCTGCCAGAGTTCCCTTCACAGGATCCCAGCCGATTCCGGCATGGATTTTGCTTCCTTCCACAGGGATCGCTGTGAAACCAGCAGATATTTCATATACAGAACTCATATTATATTCTCCTTCCTGATGCAGCTCTCCCCGCCTGCATCACCTCACTTTAAGGATAATTTTTTTTCACATTAGTGTCAAGTGCAATTACTTCAAACCTCAAACATACGACCCTGAGACCCTGCCTCTACCCCCGGCCAAGGACCCGTCCCGCCGCAGCGCAGAGGGCAAAGATCAGAATATCAATGGTCACAATGGTGGCGCCAACCGGCGTGCCGCTGTAGATGGAAACCAGCATCCCCGTCAGAGCGCAGATCACGGAAAGGACTGCAGAGCAGACGGTCACTGCCCGAAAATTCTGAAAAAGCCGCATGGCCGAAAGGGCCGGAAAGATCACCAGAGCAGAGATCAGAAGGGAGCCCACCAGGTTCATGGCCAGGACGATGATCACAGCGATCACCACCGCAATCAGCAGATTGTAGCCTCCGGCATTGGTGCCGGAAGCTCTGGCAAAGCTTTCGTCAAAGGTCACTGCAAAGATTTTGTTGTAGAACAGCACAAAAATAGACACCACGATAAGAGACATGACGGCGCACAGCCACACCTCCCCCTTCCGCAGCGTCAGAATGGAGGTGGATCCGAACAGAGTGCTGCAGACATCCCCGGACAGATTTGCCGAGGTGGAAAACAGGTTCATCAGCAGGTAGCCCACCGCCAGGGCTCCTACAGAGATCATGGCAATGGCTGCATCCCCCCGGATCTTTGCATTCTGTCCCGTGCGCAAAAGCAGCACAGCGCAGATAATGGTCACAGGAAAGACGAGAATCATTTCATTGGTCAGGTTCAGAACGGAGGCTGCCGCAATAGCCCCGAAGGCTACATGGCTCAGCCCGTCCCCGATAAAGGAGAACCGCTTCAGAACCAGCGTCACTCCCAAAAGAGAGGAGCAGAGTGCGATGAGAACCCCTACGATCAGGGCATACCGCACAAAAGGATATTCCAGGTATACCACCAGTTTTTCAAAAAAATCCATTACGCCTGCTCGCCTCCTTTTCCTGCAAATGCATGAATGCCTGTACCTCGGTTTCTGTATTCCTCTGCTGTTGCGAAAAACACCTCCTGCCCCATGTGAAGAATATGGGTGCCGTACTGCATGGCAGCCTCCAGGTCATGGGTGATCATGATTATGGAAATTCCATCCTTCCGGTTCAGCTCCTCAATCAGCTGATACATCTCCCGGGTCACCCGGGGATCAAGCCCCGATACAGGCTCGTCCAGCAGAAGGAGCTTTTCTGCCGCGCACAGAGCTCTTGCCAGCAGCACCCGCTGCTGCTGCCCGCCGGAAAGATCCCGGTAGCACCGGTCCTTCAGGTCCGAAATCTCCATCCGCTTCATATTTTCTGCAGCCAGTTCTTTTTCTCTGCGGTTATAGAAAGGACGAAGGCCGCACCGTCCCTGGCAGCCGGACAGCACCACCTCCCGCACAGAGGCCGGAAAATCTCTCTGCACTGCAGTCTGCTGGGGCAGATACCCGATCTGTCCGGGCTTCAGCCCGTCTCCCGTCTCCATGACGCCCCCCAGAGGCTGGTTCAGATGCAGCAGCGTCTTCATGAGGGTGGTTTTTCCGGAGCCGTTTTCTCCGATGACGCACAGATAATCCCCCTGGTTTACGGTAAAGCTGATGTGCTCTGCGACGGCCCGGCCGTCGTACCCAAGGGTCAGATCCTTACATGTGATCAGTGGCATTTCCTTCCTCCTTTTCCATTGCTGTTTTCAATACTTCCAGATTATCTTCCATGATGCTCAGATAGGTTGCGCCTGTGCCGGCGTACTCCTGTTTTACGGCTTCCATGGAATCCATGGCAAGAACCTGCAGGCTTCCTTTTCCGGTGGTCCTGCCGATGGTCTCAGCAATTCTCCCGTCCGACCCTTTTACTGTCAGAATCACGTCCAGATCCAAAGCATCCGCTTTTTCCGCAAGGAAAACGATGGTCTCAAAGCTGGCCTCTGTCTCTGCGGAGCAGCCCGGAAATGCCGCATAATAATCCAGTCCGTACTCCTCCGTCATATACCGGAAGGGAAACCGGTCTCCGAACATAAGGGTTCTGCACTGACCTGCCTCCACGGCCCTTCGGTATTTTTCATCCAGATCCGCAAGCTGAAGCTCATACGCCGCTGCCGCCGCATCATAGCGGGAAGCCTCCGCCGGATTGAGTCCGTCCAGAATCCGGTTCAGCTCCTGCACACACAGCCGGGCGTTTACCGGCGAAAGCCAGATATGCTCATCGTACTCCGGTTCCTCTTCTCCGTGCTCATGGCCGTGCTCCTCTTCTTCTGCCTTCATGCCTTCCACGATTTCCTCCTCCCGGACCCGGTCCCCCAGAAGGTCCATCAGCCGAACCGCCTGCAGCTTCTGGTTTTTCGCCTCGGCCACTGCATCTTCCATCCATTCGTCCTCTGTGCCTCCTACATAAACGATCAGGTCACAGGAAGAGATCTCCGCCAGATCCGCCACGGTGGGCTGAAAGCTGTGCATGTCCACCCCGTTATCCAAAAGCAGCGTCAGACGCACGCCTTCGGGATCCTCTCCGAGAATCCCCCGCAGCCACTCATACACCGGAAATACCGTAGCAACAATATGAATCTCCTCCGAATCGCTGCCCCCCGGGGCAGAACCGGCAGCCCCCGGCTGCCCCCCGCATCCGCACAGGCCTGCCAGCAGGAGCAGGGCAGCCAGGATCCCCGCAAGGCTCCGCCTCATACGTGAACCTCCTCTGCGGCTGCGTTCCGACATTCCTCACAGACCCCGTAAAAGACGGTCCGCATGGAATTCATCTGAAAGCCGTGGCCCGCCAGCAGATGATTTCCCAGACCGGACAGCTCCTGACACTGAACATGCAGCAGCTTTCCGCAGGACTCGCACTTGCAGTGAAAGCAAAGCTGACCGTCCCCATGCTGCTTCGTCCCAAGATACTCAAAGCAGGCGCTGCTGTTTCCGTCCAGCACGTACTTTGCAACAATGCCCTCGTTGACCATCCGCTCCAGATGGCGGTAGATGGTGGTCATTCCCACATGAATGCCCTTCTCCTCAAAATAATTCTTTATATCGTGTACAGTCACATGGCTTCCCTGCACGGATTTCAGATAACCCAGCATTTCTCCCATCTGCTTTGTCTGATAGGTCGCTTTCTTTACCATTGCGCTGCCTCCTTTCCAATTTGAAAACCATTTTCATATTATATCCATCTCCTCTGCCGGGGTCAATATGAAAATCATTTTCATTTTACTTTGAAGCAAAAAAATCCCTGAAAAAGAATGTCTCCCGGAGACAAACTCTTTCAGGGAAAATACTCTGTTTCATCTGCCTGGCAGATGCCCATGCAGGGAATTCATTTTCTGATGCTTCTTTCTCAGTCCCTGTAGACCTTTTTGAACTCGGTAAAGCCCTCTGCCTCAAGCTTCAGAATCTGCTGCTTCACATTTTTCTTCATAGGCTGAATGCTTACGGTCTTTCCTGCAGCCCGCAGCTCCTTTGCCTCTGCAAACACCGCCTTCTTCTTCTCCATATCGGCGCCCTTCTCCACAAGAATGGCCAGATTGTCCCCGCTGATCTTCAGGCCGTCTGCAAGCTTGTCCCGCAGAATGGTGATGATCCGCTCAAAGCCGATGGAAAATCCGCTGGCGCTGACATCCTGTCCGCTGAACTTTCCGATCATCTTGTCGTAACGGCCCCCTCCGGCAACGGAGAAGCTGTATTCGTCCAGGGTGATCTCAAAGATCGGACCGGTATAATACCCCATGCCCCGCACCAGGGTCGGGTCAAACATGACGGACACGCTTTCTGCGGTCATTTCCTCCGCACAGTCAATGATCTCCTGAATGCCTGCGGCAGCCTCCGGGCTCAGGAACCGGCTGTCGATGCGGCTGCAGAACTCCGCTGCGCTCACTGCCTCCGTGCCGTCGTAAATGCTGAGATACCTCTTTACCACATCCTCCGGATATCCGTTTTCCAGCAGCTCCTTTTCGATGCCTTCAAGGCCGATCTTGTCATACTTGTCCAGCGTGATCAGCACGGAAGGAACCTGCTCCTCCGTAAAGCCCGCCTGCATGGCAATGGCAAAGAGGATCTGCCGGTCATTGATGTGGATGGTAAAGTCCCTGATCCCCGCTTCCGCAAAGATCTTTGTCAGCATATCGCAGGTGGCCGTAATCAGCTCGATCTCCGCCAGGTTGGAATCATCCCCTAAAATATCGATGTCGCACTGGGTAAACTGTCTGAATCTGCCCTTCTGGGGATTGTCCGCTCTCCACACACTGCCGATCTGCAGGGATTTAAACGGAGAAGGAAGCTGCTCCCGGTTGTTTGCGTAAAATCTCGCCAGAGGAACCGTCAGGTCGTAGCGCATGCCGTTGTCTGCGTATTCGTGGTTTCCGGCGGCAATAGCCTTTTCCAGATCTCTGCCCCGCTTCATTACCTTGAAAATCAGCTTTTCGTTGTCGCCCCCCTGCTTGGAGGTCAGGTTTTCGATGTGTTCCATCATGGGTGTCTCGATCTGCATAAATCCGTACTTTGCATAGGTTTCCTTGATCATTCCGAGAACGTGCTCTCTCAGCCGCATATCAGCAGGAAGCATATCCGCCATACCCTTTACCGGAATCTTAATAAATGCCATAAATCTGTTTCTCCTTCTTCTATGTCTTCTATGTCCCTGCCGCAGCCGCGGCAGAACATGGTCCTCTGTAATCTATCCTGCAGCCCCGGAGGGGCTGATTTCCTCAATCCTTCGAATTATATCACAGATCGGGCCCGGAATATACACAAAAAGAATCGCCGGCAGGATCTGCACTTCCTTCCGGCGATTATCTGTTCGTTGTTCGTGAATTTGATTATGATTCATTTCCGTTTCCGGAAAATCATGCGTTTAAAAAACTGCAGATCTCTGGGACTATTTGCCCATCTGCTTTGCTACTTCTTCTGCGAAGTTTTCTTCCTTCTTTTCGATGCCTTCGCCTACTTCGTAACGGAGCATGCCTGCAACTTCGATGGACTTGCCGATCTTCTTTGCACAGTCTGCAACGTACTGTTCTACAGTGAAGTCGCCGTTCTTTACGAATGGCTGGCTCAGGAGGCAGATTTCCTTCATTTCCTTGTTGAGACGGCCAGTTACCATCTTTTCAACGATTTCTGCAGGCTTTGGCTTTGGTAATTCTGCGTTTTCGTTGAGTGCCTGCTGAAGAAGGATTGCCTTTTCGCTTTCCATGAACTCTGCATCTACGTCCTTTGTGCTTACATACTTAGGATTCATGGAAGCAACCTGCATTGCTACGTCCTTACCAACCTCTGCAACTTCTTCTGCAGATGCGTCTGTCTTAAGAGTAACAACAACAGCGATCTTGCCTGCGCCGTGGATATAACCTACGTTCTTTGTTCCAGGAACTGCAACCTTCTGGAATCTTCTGATGTTCATGTTCTCACCGATGGTAGAGATCTTGTTTGTGAGAGCTTCCTGAACTGTGCCGCCTTCCTGATACTCGAGAGCCATGAAAGCGTCCATATCAGCCGCACCGCCTGTGAGGGCCAGCTGTGTGAGGTTTTCAACAAAACCGACGAACTCTGCGTTCTTTGCGCAGAAGTCAGTTTCTGAGTTTACTTCGATTACGGCAGCCTCTGTTGCATCGTCATTGAATGCAATGCTTACGAGACCTTCTGCTGCGATTCTGCCAGCCTTCTTTGCTGCCTTTGAAAGACCCTTTTCTCTGAGAACGTCAACTGCCTTTTCCATGTCGCCGTCTGTCTCAACGAGAGCCTTCTTGCAGTCCATCATACCTGCTCCGGTCATTTCGCGGAGCTCTTTTACCATAGCTGCTGTTACTGCCATTGGTTGTTCCTCCTTTTTGTTTATCTTTACAGCCTCCGGACGTCAGCGCAGGGCGCTGCTGCCCGGCAGACTGAATCGTTCGTGATTATTCTTCAGAAGCTGTTTCTTCTTCTGCAGGAGCTTCTTCTTCTGCTGCCGGTGCTTCTGTGTTTGATTCGCCCTGACGGCCTTCGATGATGGCGTCAGCCATCTTGCCTGCAATGAGTCTTACGGCTCTGATTGCATCGTCGTTTGCAGGGATTACATAGTCAACATCATCCGGGTCGCAGTTTGTATCAACGATACCTACAACTGGGATACCGAGGATCTTTGCTTCCTTAACGGCGATCTTTTCCTTCTTAGGGTCTACTACGAACATTGCTGCAGGCATACCCTTCATGTCCTTGATGCCGCCCAGGTACTTTTCGAGCTTTTCTGCTTCGGCTCTGAGCTTGAGAACTTCCTTCTTTGTGAGGGCTTCAAAAGTTCCGTCCTCTTCCATGGTCTTGATGTCGTTGAGCTTCTTGATTCTCTTGGCGATGGTCTTGTAGTTTGTGAGCATGCCGCCCAGCCATCTTTCGTTCACGTAGAACATTTCGCATCTTTCAGCTTCTTCCTTGATTGCTGCGTGAGCCTGCTTCTTTGTTCCTACGAAGAGAACCGGTCTGCCTGTTGCTGCAACTTCCATCATGAAGTTGTAAGCTTCTTCGATCTTCTTTACGGTCTTCTGAAGGTCGATGATGTAGATGCCGTTTCTTTCTGTGAAGATGTAAGGAGCCATCTTAGGGTTCCATCTTCTTGTCTGATGTCCGAAATGAACACCTGCTTCGAGTAACTGTTTCATTGAAATAACTGCCATTTTCATTCCTCCTGGTTTTGTTACCTCCGTCCCGCTCATCCCCGTCATAAGCCGCAGTAAAACTGGGGAACCGCTGCCGGGTCTCGGAACGTGTGAATTTAGCGCGCAAAATCGCACGCTGAAATATGATACAACAAAAACGCCTATATTGCAAGGCGTTTTTATTTCTTTCCCTGATATTTTTTCCTTTCGGATAGGGTCTGCGGCCGGCCCGCCGGCCCCCTTCAGCCCCTACCGGGGCTGTCTCTTCAGGGCAGGGTCCTCTACGCCGTTGACTGCAAAGGCTTTTGCCCGGTCAATGCAGGTGCCGCAGGTGCCGCAGGGCTCCGCGCCGCCCTCGTAGCAGCTCCAGGTCAGCTCATAGGGAACTCCCAGCGAAAGGCCCAGCTTCACCACATCTGCTTTTGTCATATCCACAAAAGGCGCCTCGATGGTGAGCTGCTGCCCGCTGCCGATGCGGATTGCATCGCCCATGGCCTGATTGAAGCTGCTGCTGCAGTCCGGGTAAGCGCTTCCTGCCGCATCGTCGCTGTGGGCGCCGTAATAGATCACGCTGCAGCCCTTCGAGAGGGCGATGCTGGCTGCCGAAGAAAGAAACAGACCGTTGCGGAAGGGCACATAGGTGTCCACCGGCTTTCCGTCTGTCTTTTCAATCTGCTCTGCGTAGGATTCGTGGGGAATCTCCTGATCCGACTGCTTCAGCAGGGAACAGTTGCTGTACTGAAAAATAGGCGCCAGGTCCAGGTACAGATGCTCCACCCCGTAATACGCAGCAACCTGGTCTGCCGCCTGGATTTCTCTGTCGTGCTTCTGTCCGTAGGCAATGGACAGGGAAATCACATTTTCTTTTCCGAATTTTTTTACCGCAAGGCCCAGACAGGTGGAGCTGTCCACGCCTCCGCTGGAAAGAACCAGAGCTTTCATCTTCTCTGCTGTCATCTCCTTTCCTACCGTGCCTTCCCGGCACAGAAATCCTCGTATTCCTGCTTCCGCAGGCTCACCTTCTGTCCGGAGGAATATATTTTTCCGGAGCGCTGTCCTTTAAACAGACCTTCGATAATGGAAGAATCCTTGACTACAAATCCGTCCAGCTCGTCTACGCCGTAGTCAAAAAGGACAGGGGCCAGTGTGGTCACCGGTCCCACAATCCCGACAAAGGCCCCTTTTGCCAGCTCCAGCAGCCTCGGAAGCCGCTTGTCGATAAAGGTCAGAGCGCCGATAAATACAAAATCGCTGCCCGGAATCAGGTATTCTGCCGCATGCTCCGGATAGTCCCCCAGATACGGGACATTTTCTATGATGTGCAGGTCGCACACCGGCTTAAACAGCTGTTCCAGGTACGGAAAGTGCCCTACCACCACCACTTTTTTCCCCCGGACCGCTTTCTGGTATGTGATAAACGGGTCTGCATTCCGGTCCTCGGAATGGAGGCTGTCCGTCAGGGCCAGTCCATTGGCGGCTGCCAATGCAGGGGAATTGTAATAGGCATTCATGGCTGCGTGGCCGATAGCCGCTTCGCTGATATTCCAGGAGCGGATCAGGGATGCAAGCTCCCGCAGGGGCGTCCCCGGAAGCCTGTCCGGCTGAAGGGCCGGTCTGGTGTCGTATTCGTCCCGGAATTCCGCAATTCCGGCATTTCCCTGACACTTCACAATCACCCCGTAATGGGTCGTATATACATCATCTGCCAGCAGATCTTCGGGGATTCCCTCGATCAGGGCATCATATAATGGTTTCATGACGGTTCCTCCATATCCTGCAGACGCTGAGGCGTGATCACCTCACCGGTTCGAAGCATTCCCCGGATCTTCATGATGGTGCTGTCCAGCTTTTCGATGATTTCCTGGCTTTCCCGCTCTTCCTCCGAGGTCTCGATAACCTTTGCGATGCCGCCGTTCTTTATGACGATGCGCCGGTCTGCGCTGAGAGCCAGCAGAGGATCGTGGGTGGACATAAAGACAATCTTGTCGTTTCGGGTGAGAATGTCGATGGCCTGCTTCCGGTCGATGCCTGCATTTTCGATTTCGTCAATCAGGACCACCGGCGAAGAGCTCATAAAGGCCGTATCTGCAATCATCAGGGCCCGGGACTGTCCTCCGGAAAGCTGGGTGACTTTTACATCTTCGGTAAACTTTTCCCCCGCCAGCTCGTTGGCGCAGGCAAAGCACTGGCTCACAACGGCCTCCGGATCCTGGCAGAACCGGCTTCCTGCATGCATTTCAAGAAATTCCCGGACGCTGAGATCCATAACAAAATTCATATTCTGGGAAAGCTGGGCCACCAGATGGCCCTCCAGCTCATAGCGGAGCTCATCATCGGGAAACTGTCCGTTGATCCTGATGCGGCGGCCGGTAGGGGTATCTCCCTGGGCCATGCACTCAATGTCCCCGAGAAGGCGGCTTTTTCCCGAGCCCGTAGGCCCCACAATGCTGAGGACCTCTCCGCTGCGGACCGTAAGCTCCACGTTTTCCGGATTGCCGCTTTTGTCCCTGCCTCCCACAATGGTGATGCTGTCAAGATGGGTGATCACATCCTCCGGAGAAGCAAGGCCTGACAGAAAATCCGCCAGCTGCTGCAGGGCGTCATCCGGGTCGGTGCCCAGTTCCTCCAGCCAGTCCTGGTCCGCCCGTTCCATGGCGTCTGCCAGGGGCAGACGTCGGTCAAGCTCCCCGAGATTCATATTTTCCAGAAAGAGCTCCACCACAGGATACTGCTCCACCAGCTCATTCAGGGGGGTAAACTCCGCAATATCGTAGTAATCCGTCATTCCTTCACCTCCGGAAATGTCATTTTCTTCATCATGCCGTTCTGGAATTCCTCCCCGATTCTTGTCTCTCCTGTGCAGTAGGAGCACACAGAGGCAGGGGTGGTAAACCTGAGCCGCATATCGCTGAGATCCCGGATATCCACGGCGTTTTTCAGGAACTTGGCCAGAACAAAGGCTCCCTGGCCCGTAATGCCGTTGACAAAGATGATCTTCGCCTTTGTGTTGACCTGACGGACATTGAATTTGAACACTTCCCGTTCCGCCTGGGAAACAATGTCCCCTTTGGTAATCACCACACAGTCTGCAAACTTCAGCATAGGCCCGATCTTTCGCGGCGTATTGACCCCGGACAGACAGTCGATGACGCAGACCGCAGGGATTTCCCCGATGTGCGGGGAACACCGGTTGCAAAGCCCGGCGCTTTCTGTGATCAGGGCTTCAAAGCCGCTTCTGCTGCCCCACCGGACTGCATCATTGATGTTGCTGATAAAAAAGTGATCCGGGCAGACCTTGCCGGAAAAGCCCGTAACTATGGGAATCCCCGCTTCCTCATACCGTTCATGGTCAAAAGATGTAAGGCAGTCGAATTTCACTGCCCCGATCCGCTCCATTCCCTGCTCCCGCAGGACCTCCACCAGCTTCAGAATCACAGAGGTCTTTCCGGAGGACGGAGGACCTGAAATTGTAATAAGCTTCATATCCAAACCTCTCTTTAATTAAAATATATCTCACCCGGCAGGCTTCCAGCCGGATAAATCCTTTACGACTTCCGCCGCAATCATCAGACCTGCCGCCGCAGGCACAAATGCGTTGCTCCCCGGGGTCTGACGCTTCTTATGAACGAATGTTTCCGGTTCCCCGGAATCCTCCCCGTCATTGCTGCAGCCCGCTGCAGCGCTGTCCGCCGGCTTTATGGCCGGCTCCTTTGAATAGACCACCTTCAGATGGCTGATTCCCCGGTTCCTCAGCTCTCTGCGCATGACCCTGGCCAGAGGGCACACGGAGGTTTTGCTGATATCCGCCACCTCCAGCCGGGAAGGGTCCATTTTGTTTCCGGCCCCCATGCTGCTGATGACCGGCACGCCCCGGGCCTGCCCCTGCACAGCCAGGGCAAGCTTTCCCGCCACCGTGTCGATGGCGTCAACAATATAATCATACTGGGAAAAATCAATCTGATCCGCAGTTTCCTCTGTAAAAAAAATCCGGTGCTTGCGGACCGTGCACCCGGGATTGATCTCCAGAATCCGCTGCTCCATAACGTCCACCTTGTATTTTCCGATGGTCTTTTGGGTGGCGATGATCTGACGGTTCAGATTGGAAAGACTCACCGTGTCGTCATCGATGATGTCGATGGCACCGATGCCGCTTCGCACCAGCGCCTCCACCACATGACCGCCTACGCCCCCCACGCCGAAGACTGCAACTCTGGCGTGAAAGAGCCGGTCCATGCCCTCGGCTCCTAAAAGCCGTTCCGTTCTTGAAAACTGCCCTTCCATGATTCAGCCCCCTCCTTTTTTTGCATCCCACGGCAGGCCGCCGCCCTTTTCCTTTACCACCGTCAAGGAAAAATACGATGCCTGGTCAGGGATTTCTTCCGCTCCCCGGAAAATCCGCTGTCCCTTCATGCCGCATTTTTCCACCATGGCAGCGCACGCGCCCCGCTCCTGAAGCAGCTGCTTTGCCGCAGGCATCCGGGATGCCGCCTTCATAAGGATTTTTGTGCCGGGAAGCTTCAGGGCATCCTCCAATTCATCCGGGGAGGGAATAATATGAATCTGCTCCTGCCGGTCCCCAAGGCTGTCCCCCAGAGCCGCCCCTGCGGCGCAGAAGGAAGGTACCCCGCTGATGAGCTCTGCCTCATAGCCCCCGGCCGTGACCAGGCGGTGTATGTAGATATATGTGCTGTAAATTGAGGGATCTCCCAGGGTGAGATATGCAACGCTCTGCCCCCGGTCCAGAAGCTCCGCAATCTCTGCAGCTGCCCTCCGGTACGCCTTTTCCGCGGCGCCGGGGTCCCCTGACATAGGAATGGAAAGGGCCAGACAGGGCTTCTGATCCAGTCCGTCAACGGCTCCCGCCGCAATCTGATAGGCTGCGGCAGCCTCCCTGCTTCCTGCAGGGACCGCAATCACCGGACTTTCCGAAATGACCTTCACGGCTTTCAGGGTCAGAAGCTGCGGGTCCCCGGGACCCACCCCCACGCCGTACAGTGTTCCTTTCATGAAAATTCCTTTCGATCTGCTGTCTACTGTTTTTCGATGGTGCGGTAGATGGCTCTGACTGCGTCCGAATACTTGTCCTCCGGCACACCGATCAGAAGGTTCAGCTTCCCTGCCCCCTGATTGACGGTGCTGATCTCAATGCCGGCGTCCGCCAGAGCCTGAAGAACCCGGATGTTGGCGTCGCAGGATTCCGTGTCCTTTTCGCCGATGACCGCAATCATGGAAAGGTTTTCCTTTACTCCCAGATAATCCGGATGCAGCACCTGGCGGATTTCCTCCAGCAGATCTTCTCTGCATTCCTCCAGCAGGTCCTTTCGGATCACCAGCGTAATGGTGTCGATGCCCGTAAGGCACTGTTCAAAAGGAATGCCTCTCCGCTTGAGAATATCCAGCATAATAGCGCTGAAGCCTGCCCCGTCACTGGTCATGAGTTTTTCTACCTGAATGACGGACATGCCCACCCGTCCGGCCACGCCGGACACCGGGTACTTCTTTTCCTCCGGCGGCAGCTTGCGGACAATCATGGTTCCGTGAGCCTGAGGATCATTTGTGTTCCGGATATTGATAGGAATCCCCCGGTCCGCCGCAGGCAGCACCGCATCCGTATGAAGCACCGATGCTCCCATGTATGACAGGGTGCGGAGCTCCCGGTAGCTGAGATATTCCACAGGCTTCGGGTTTTCCACCAGCCGCGGGTCGGCTGCCAAAAGTCCGGACACGTCGGTCCAGTTTTCGTACAGATCGGCTTCCACGGCTCTGGCTGCCAGACTTCCGGATACGTCGGAGCCCCCTCTTGTGAAAGTGTGAATCTTTCCTGTGGAATCCGCTCCGTAAAAGCCTGCCATAACGCCGTTTGTAAGGGGACGGAGGGCCGCTCCCAGCGCCCGGTTCGTCATGACGGGATCCAGCTCGCCGTCTTCCGTAAAGCAGATGCACCAGGCCGGGTCCACAAAGGTGAAGCCCAGATACGCTGCAAGAATCCGGGAATTCATATATTCGCCCCGGCTTGCCATGTACGCCCGATCCGGTTCCGTTTCCAGATGCTCACGGATGGCGGCGATCTCCTCCTCCAGAGGAAACTCCACCGCAAGCTCCTGAAGGATCTCCTGAAACCGGCTGCGGATTTCCTGCAGGGCGCATTCAAAGCTCTCTTTCCGGCAGGCCTTTTCATAGCAGTCCAGCAGAAGGTCCGTCACCTTGATGTCCTCTTCAAAGCGCTTTCCCGGTGCGGAAGCCACCACAAACCGGCGGGCCGGATCTTCCTGAAGGATGGCTTTTACCTTGCGGAACTGACCTGCATCTGCCAGGGACGTGCCGCCAAACTTTGTCACGATGGTTTTCATAAATTTCTCCTTTACAGCAGATGGGCCCTCAGCTCTTCTCCGCTCTTCGGGCTCAGATATGCAGGCGCAATATCAAAGACCGTCTTGCACCCGGTTACGCCCTCACGGTTGAGTCTGCCCACTGCTCTGGCACAGGCAACGATGACAGACGATGTGAATTCCGGGTTTGAGTCCAGCTTCAGGCTGTATTCTATGATGTGGCTGTTTTCCCTGTTCCAGCCGGTGACGCCGGAACGGAACACAAAGCCCCCGTGAGGAATGCCGCTGTGATCTCTCTGAAGCTCTTCCTCTGTGATGAAATGCACAGTGGTATCATAATCTGCAAAATAGTTCGGCATATTCTTGATTTCTTCCTCGATCCGGGCCGTATCGGCGCCTTCCTCCGCTACAACGAAGCATTCTCTGGTGTGCTTCTGTCTTGTGGAGAGCTCCGGATTTTCTCCCGCCCGCACAGCGCTGAGGGCCTCCGGCACAGGAATCGTATACTGCTTTGCGTTCTTTACGCCTTCAATGCGGCGAATGGCATCGGAATGACCCTGGCTGACCCCCTTGCCCCAGAAGGTGTAGTCGCTGCCCTCCGGCAGAATGCAGTTTGCGTAAAGCCGGTTCAGGGAGAACATCCCCGGGTCCCAGCCTGCAGAAATCAGAGCCGTGTGGCCCGTCTGCCCTGCAGACCCGTCAACCTTCGCAAAATGCTCAGGAATCTTTGCGTGGGTGTCAAAGCTGTCAACGACATTAAAGTACTTTGCAAGCTCCGGTGTCTGCTCCGGCAGGTCGGTAGCGCTGCCTCCGCACAGAATCATCACATCGATCTCATCCCTGTGGGCAGGGGCGTCGGCTGCTGCATACACAGGCACTCCCTCGGTGAGGATTTTCACAGAAGCAGGATCTCTCCTTGTAAAAACTGCCGCAAGCTCCATATCCTCGTTCTGCCGGATGGCGCATTCGATTCCTCTTCCGAGATTTCCATATCCCATAATTCCAATTCTCATCTTATTCATTTCTCCATTTTCTACTTCGTCTGTTTTAACGTTTCCGGTGCCTGGCACCGGCCCTCTTCGGATTCCATTCTTTTTCCGAATGTTATCTGAAGGTTCATTATACCATAAAAATTCCCTCTGCACGCAATTTCTTGTATACAATAGCCGGGAGACTCTTGAAAAATAAATCATTTCGTGGCAATATGTTATCAGATGTAAGATATATTCTGCTTTACGGGTTATGTATGTGTTTTCAGAGGTTGGGCTTATGAAAAAGAATCATTTCATTTTATGCAGAAACAGACTGATTGCTGCGGTGCTCTGCACCGTTCTTCTTTTTACGCTGCTGTGTCCGCAGCTTTCTTTTGCGGTGGAGACGCAGTCCGTCCGTCTGGGCTATTATTATCAGCCGGAATTTCAGGAGGGAATGGGAGACGATGAGCGCAAGAGCGGATACGCCTTTGATTATCTTCAGAAGATTTCCAACTACACGGGATGGAAATATGAGTATATCTACGAGGATCTGGACACCCTGAAGGAACTGATGGCAAAGGGTCAGGTGGACCTGATCGCAGGCATTTCCCCCGGGGACGCCATTCCATCCGGTGCAGAGCTTGCGGACCATCCCTTCTTTGCGGAAACCTGCTACATATATACGGTTCCGGGGGACGATCTCCTGCGAAACGGCTCCGCCGACGGGCTGGCCGGCAGACGGATCGGTACGGCAGACGACGCCCAGGCCCGGGAATATCTGGACCGGTTTCTGGAAAGCAGCAGGGTCTCCTGCACCATCGTACCCTTTGATACGCAGGACTCTATGATCGAAGCTCTGAAGGACGGCGCCATCGACGCCTTTGCAGCCAACGACATGACCGTGGGAAATACAGAGGGCGTTGCCCCTGCGCTGGAAATCGGCAGGGACTACTGCCATGTATGCGTTGCCTCCGGCAAAGAGGCGCTTCTGCAGCAGCTGAACCAGGCAGATGACATTCTTCGCAGTGAAGAGCCGTTTTTTCTGAATCAGCTTTATATTCAGTATTTTCAGAATATTTCCGAGAGCATCGCTCAGAGCGATGAAGAGGCCGCCTGGCTTCTGGAGCACGATACCCTGCGCATCGGCTACCTGAAAAACTACCTGCCTTTCTGCGGAACTGAGAAGGACGGCAGTGTCTCCGGTCTTCTGAAGGACTATATCGCTTCTCTGAAAAGCGAGCCGGAGCTGTCCGGCCTGACCATTGAGACGGCGTCCTATGACTGTCTCGACAGCGCCTACAAGGATCTCATGAATCAGAAAATCGATGTCATATTTCCGACATATCAGGATGCCTGGTTTGCAGAAAGCAAAAATGTCCGGGGAAGCAACGCTGTGTTTGCCCAGAGCATTGACCTGATCTTTAAAGGCGCCTACACGCCGGATGTGACAGAGAAGATCGCCCTTTCCTCCACCAATACCATTCTGCGGGGATATATTACAATCTTCTATCCCGACAGCGAAATCGTCACGGTGGACTCCTGGGACGAATGCATCGAGGCAGTGAAAAGCGGCAAAGCCACATGCACCCTCATGAACCGCTACAAGACCTCCATGTACCTGCAGAGGGATTCAAATAAAACCCTGCACTCCGCCGGCATCTCCGACCCGTGCGGACTCTGCTTTGCGGTCCGCTCCGGTGATGTGGAGCTTCTTTCCCTGCTGAACCGGGGCATCCGCTTTATGGGAAGCGAAAACATCGACCGCTCGGTCAACAGCTATATCTATTACGATTATGATTACTCGGTCATCAGCTTTCTGTCGGAACACACCATGGAAAGCGTTCTGGCCCTGAGCCTCTTTATCCTGCTCCTGCTGACGGTGTTTCTGTTCTACATACGCAACACAAAGAAGAACCAGCGCCGGATGGAGCTGGCTCAGGAAGAGATCAAGGAAGCCCGGGACCAGCTGGCGGACGCTCTGGACAAGGCGGAAGCCGCCAGTCAGGCGAAATCCACCTTCCTTTTCAATATGTCCCACGACATCCGCACCCCCATGAACGCCATTTTGGGCTTTGCCGATCTGCTGGAAAAGTACGACAGCGATCCGGACAGGCGCAGGGAGTACACCCGAAATATCCGGACCTCCGGCGGTTATCTGCTGGATCTCATCAATGAGGTGCTGGAGATGGCGCGGATCGAGAGCGGACAGGTCACCCTCAACGAAGAGCCCGGCAACCTCCGGGAGATGATCCGCAGCCTGGATATTATCTTCCGCGAAGAATACCAGAAAAAAAATCTTCAGATCATCCATGAGGTAACCATGGAGCATCCGGACCTTTACTTTGACTTCACAAAAGAGCGGGCTGTCTATCTGAACATTGCAAGCAATGCCATCAAGTACACGCCGGCAGGGGGCAGTGTTTCCGTCTGCATTGAAGAGCTGCCCGGAGCCGATGAGGAGCACGTCATCATCCGCAGCGTGATCCGTGATACGGGCATCGGCATTTCAAAGGACTTCCTGCCCCATATCTTTGAAAGCTTCTCCAGAGAGCGCAACGCCACGGAAAGCAGGATCATGGGCACAGGCCTTGGTATGGGAATCGTCAAGCGCTACATCGACCTGATGGGCGGAACCATCACGGTGGAAAGTGAGATTGGAAAAGGCACCACGGTCACCATGGAGATTCCGCACAGAATCGTGAAAATCCCTGCAGCTTCAGGAGAGCTGCCTGCAGCAGACGGAAGCATTCTTCAGGGAAAGACGGTGCTGGTGGCAGAAGATAACGATCTGAACCGCGAAATCGCCACAGAGATTCTGATGGATGCAGGACTGCAGGTGCAGACCGCAGGGGACGGAGTGGAATGCGTTTCCATGCTAAATGGACAGCCTGCGGGAACCTTCGACTTTATCCTTATGGACATTCAGATGCCGAACATGGACGGAATCAAAGCCACCGTCACCATCCGGCAGATGGACGACCCTGCAAAGGCAAATATCCCGATTATTGCCATGACAGCAAATGTATTTGATACGGACCGGAAGCGGGCCATGGATGCAGGTATGGACGGCTTTGCCGGAAAACCGGTTCAGGTGGAAGAGCTGAGCAGAGAGCTGATCCGCGTCCTGTCAGAAAACAGATGATCTGAAAGAAAATAAAAAAGAAAATAGAAAACTAAAAAACCCGGAGCATCTGCTCCGGGTGAGTTTTCATGGTTGCGGGGGCAGGACTCGAACCTGCGACCTCCGGGTTATGAGCCCGACGAGC
>JBJFFZ010000017.1:0-22849 GCA_051892195.1 Anaerovoracaceae bacterium | reverse complement strand
CGGCCCGGCGCGGCGTTTCAAAGATTCATTATCGACAGAAAAGGGGGGATTACACACATGGACCAGTTCCGACTTGTATCCGAATACAGCATGACCGGGGATCAGCCTCAGGCGGTACAGCAGCTTGTGGACGGCGTTCTGGGCGGGGTGAAGCATCAGACCCTGCAGGGGGTTACGGGGTCCGGCAAGACCTTTGCCATGGCCAATGTCATCGCGCAGGCCAACCGGCCGACCCTGATTATTTCTCACAACAAAACCCTGGCGGCCCAGCTTTACGGAGAATTTAAGGAATTCTTTCCGGAAAACGCCGTAGAATATTTTGTGTCCTACTACGATTATTACCAGCCGGAGGCCTATGTGCCCTCCACGGATACCTATATCGAGAAGGATTCCGATATCAACCAGGAGATCGAGAAGCTCCGGCATTCCGCCACAGCGGCGCTGTTTGAGCGGCGGGATGTGATTATCGTGGCCAGCGTTTCCTGCATCTACGGTCTGGGAAGCCCGGTGGACTACGAGAACCAGGTGCTCTCCCTGCGTCCGGGCATGGAAAAGTCCCGGCGGGAGATCATGGAGCAGCTGGTGGCCAACCAGTACACGCGAAACGATATGGCCTTTGAGCGGGGCACCTTCCGGGTCCGGGGGGATATTATCGACATCTACCCTGCCGGGGCGGAGGACGCGGTCCGGGTGGAGCTGTTCGGAGACGAGATTGACAGCATCCGGGAGATCAACCCTGTGACGGGAGAGATTACCGGGACCAGGAGTCACATCTCCATTTTCCCTGCGTCGCATTATGTTACCTCCCGGGAAAAGACCGAGGCGGCCTGCCGGAGCATCGAGGCGGAGCTGGAGGAACGGATCGCCTGGTTCAAGGGGGAGGGAAAGCTGCTGGAGGCCCAGCGCATCGAGCAGCGCACCCGGTACGATCTGGAAATGCTGCGGGAGGTGGGCACCTGCAAGGGCATCGAAAACTACTCCCGGCATCTCAACGGTCTGCCGGCGGGGTACCGGCCGTATACGCTGGTGGACTATTTCCCGAAGGACCTGCTGATCATGATCGACGAGTCCCATGTCATGCTGCCCCAGCTGCGGGGCATGTACGCCGGAGACCAGAGCCGGAAGCAGTCCCTGGTGGACTTCGGATTCCGCCTGCCGTCTGCCCTGGACAACCGTCCATTGAATTTTCAGGAATTTGAAGGCCTGGTGGATCAGATCATCTATATCAGTGCCACCCCCGGCGAATACGAACGGGAGCACAGCGGCCCGGAGCATATTGCAGAGCAGATTATCCGGCCCACGGGGCTTCTGGATCCGCTCATCAGCGTGCGGCCGACGGACGGACAGATCGACGACCTTATCGGAGAAATCAATCAGGTAACTGCCCGGGACGAGCGGGTGCTGGTAACCACCCTGACAAAGAAAATGGCGGAAAGCCTGACAGACTACCTGAAAAATGTGGGCATCCGTGTGCGCTATCTTCACTCTGAGATCGACACCCTGGAGCGGACAGAGATCATTCACGACCTGCGGACGGGAGAATTTGACGTGCTGGTAGGCATCAACCTCCTGCGGGAGGGCCTGGATATTCCGGAGGTGTCCCTGGTGGCCATTCTGGATGCGGACAAGCAGGGCTTCCTGCGCAATGAAACCTCCCTGATCCAGACCATCGGACGGGCAGCGCGAAATGCCGAAGGCAGAGTGATCATGTACGCTGACTCTGTCAGCCCACAGATGAAAGCAGCCATCGATGTGACGGAACGCAGGCGTTCCATTCAGGATGCGTACAACAAAGAACACGGCATTACACCGCAGACCATCAAGAAATCCGTCCGTTCCAAGCTGGCGGCAGTGGCGGCGGTGGACAGCGACGATTTCCTCCTGACAGAGCTGAAGCCTGCAGAAATGACAAAGAAACAGCTGAAGGAATACGTGGAAAAACTGGAGAACGAGATGAAGGCAGCCGCTGCAGCCCTGCAGTTTGAGCAGGCGGCAAAGCTGCGGGATGTCATCTTTGATCTCAGGGTGCGGCTGTAAATAAAGAAAAAAGATACGAAACGGAGAAACCATGGCGGGAAAAAATATTATTGTCAAAGGTGCAAATGAAAACAATCTGAAGAAGATCGATGTGGAGATTCCGAGAGACAAAATGGTGGTCATAACCGGCCTTTCCGGATCCGGAAAATCCACCCTGGCGTTTGATACCATCTATGCCGAAGGGCAGCGGCGCTATATGGAAAGCGTTTCCGCCTACGCCCGGCAGTTTCTGGGGCAGATGGAAAAGCCGGATGTGGAGTATATCGAAGGGCTGTCTCCTGCCATCTCCATCGATCAGAAGACTACAGCAAAAAATCCCCGCTCCATTGTGGGCACGGTGACGGAGATCTACGATTATCTGCGCCTTATGTATGCAAGGATCGGCATTCCCCACTGTCCGGTCTGCGGAAGACAGATTACGAGTCAGACCGTGGACCAGATCGTGGATGCCATTATGGAGTATCCGGAGCGGACAAAGATCATGGTTATGGCCCCGGTGATCCGGCAGCAGAAGGGGGAACACAAAAAAGTTCTGGAGCGGATCCGCAAGGAAGGCTATGTCAGGGTCCGGGTGGACGGAACCATGTACAACCTTTCCGAGGATGAGATCACGCTGGAAAAGACCTTCAAACACACCATCGAGCTGGTGGTGGACCGGGTGGTGGTGAAGCCCGGCGCTGAGGGACGTCTGGCAGAAGCCGTGGAGCTTGCCATCGAAGAAGGAGACGGCCTTGCCCTGATCAATTATCAGATTCCCGACGGAGAACCGGCGGACCGGCTGTTCAGCACAAAGCTGTCCTGTCCGGACCACGGGGTCAGCATGGGGGAAATGGAACCAAGAACCTTTTCCTTCAACAGCCCCTTCGGGGCCTGTCCGTCCTGCAACGGACTGGGCTTTATCCAGCAGGTGGACCCGGAGATCCTGATCGAAAACCCGGAGCTCAGTCTCCTTGACGGAGCCATGGGAAAATCCTTCAACATGTTCGACGAAATGTCCTACTATTCCAAATCCACCAAAGCCCTGGCGGACAGCCTGGGGGTGGACCTGCGCGTCCCTTACCGGGACCTTCCGGAGCAGTTCCGAAAGGAACTGATGTACGGCACAGGGGGCCGCAAAATCGAATACGAATACACCAACAAAGATGGTTCCATTCATGCGCAGCGGAGCCAGCGGTATGAGGGGATTGTCAACAATCTGGAACGGCGGTACCGGGAAACAAATTCGGATTTTATTAAAGAAAAAATCGAAAAATTCATGAGCGTGCACCCGTGCACGGAGTGCGGAGGCAAGCGCCTCCGTCCGGAGGTTTTAGCCGTGACCATCAACGGCATCAATATTATGGAATTCTGCGAGATGCCGGTGCGGGATGCTCTGCGGTTTGTGGAAAATCTGGAGCTTACGGAAAAGGAACAGCTCATCGCATATCAGATTCTGAAGGAAATCCGGGCCCGGCTCCGCTTTCTGGTGGATGTAGGTCTGGACTACCTGACCCTTTCCCGTTCCTCCGCCACCCTGTCCGGCGGAGAAGCCCAGCGGATCCGTCTGGCAACCCAGATCGGCTCCGGTCTTATGGGCGTATTATATATCCTTGACGAGCCAAGCATCGGACTGCACCAGCGGGACAACGACAAGCTGCTGGGAACTCTGCGCCATCTGACGGATATCGGAAATACCCTGCTGATTGTGGAGCATGACGAGGACACCATGTATGCGGCAGACTACATTATCGACATCGGCCCGGGGGCCGGGATTCACGGAGGCCAGGTGGTGGCAGCAGGCACGGTGGAGGAAATCAAAGCCTGTCCGGAATCCCTGACGGGACAGTATCTCAGCGGTGCAAAGAAAATCGTGGTGCCCGCCACCCGCCGGGGCGGCAATGGAAAGTACATTTCCATCAAAGGCGCCTCCGAGAACAATCTTCAGAACATCGATGTGGATATTCCTCTGGGCGTATTCAACTGTGTTACCGGAGTTTCCGGCTCCGGCAAAAGCAGTCTGGTCAATCAGGTTCTTGCAAAGAATGTGGCTGTGAAGGTGAACCGCTCCAAGGCAAAGCCGGGAAACTGCGCAGAGATTGAGGGCGTGGAAAATATCGACAAGATCATCATCATCGACCAGTCGCCCATCGGAAGAACTCCGCGGTCCAACCCTGCCACTTACACAGGGGTCTTTACCCACATCCGGGATCTCTTTGCCCAGACCCAGGAGGCAAAGCTGAAGGGCTACGGAAAGGGCCGTTTCAGCTTCAATGTAAAGGGAGGCCGGTGCGAGGCCTGCAGCGGAGACGGCATTATCAAAATCGAAATGAACTTCCTTCCTGACGTCTATGTTCCCTGCGAGGTCTGCAAGGGAAAGCGGTACAACCGGGAGACCCTGGAAGTCAAGTATAAAGGAAAGAGCATCTTTGATGTTTTAGATATGAATGTGGAAGAGGCCCTGGGCTTCTTTGAGAATATTCCTTCCATTACCCGGCAGCTTCAGACCCTGTATGATGTGGGACTGGGCTATGTGAAGCTGGGACAGCCCTCCACCCAGCTGTCCGGCGGAGAAGCCCAGCGCATCAAGCTGGCTTCCGAGCTTTCCAAGCGCATGACCGGAAAGACCCTGTATATTCTGGACGAGCCTACTACGGGACTTCACTTTGCCGACGTGGACCGGCTGCTGGATGTACTGCAGCGGCTGGTGGACGCAGGAAATACCCTGGTGGTCATCGAGCACAACCTGGATGTGATCAAATGCGCCGACCACATTATCGACCTGGGCCCGGAAGGGGGCGACCGGGGCGGTACGGTGGTGACCAGCGGAACGCCGGAAGAGGTGGCGGCCTGCGAATGGTCCTATACAGGCCAGTATCTGAAAAAGCTGCTGAACAGGCAGGAAGCATAAATCAGACCTGCAGTGCGGATGCCCGGCATCCGACGCAGTTATGATTCCGCAGAATTTCAATGAAGTTGTCTTTGTGTCAAGACACCTGTAAAGAAATAAATATTGTTAAATCGTGAACATATGTTGACATCTCCAAACAATATGTATATCCTTTATGTAAATTGGTTTTACGTGTTGAAAAGCGGGGGAACAGAGGAAAAAGCTCCTCCGCATCAGAACAGGAGATGTATCACAAGATGGAAAGTATTTCAAGCAGACAGATTCTCAATCACACTCTGCTGACAGATTTTTATGAGCTTACCATGGCCAACGGCTATTATGAAATCGGAAAAAAGGATCAGATCGGATATTATGACATGTTTTTCCGGAAGGTGCCTGACGAGGGCGGATTTGCCATTATGGCCGGCCTGGAGCAGCTGATTCTCTACATGCAGAATCTGAAGTTCACAAAGGAAGACATTGACTTTCTCCGCCGCAAGGGAGGATTCAGCGAGGGCTTCTTAGAGTATCTTGAGAACTTTGAGTTCTGCTGTGATGTATGGGCCGTGCCTGAGGGAACGCCGGTATTTCCGTACGAACCGCTGGTGACAGTCCGGGGACCGATTATTCAGGCTCAGATCATGGAAACCTTCCTGCTTCTGACCATCAACCACCAGACCCTCATCGCAACAAAGACAAGCCGTATGGTGCGGGCTGCCCAGGGCAGAGGCATTATGGAGTTCGGTTCCAGAAGAGCCCAGGGGGCTTCCGCAGCCATTCTCGGCGCAAGAGCGGCCTACATCGGCGGAGCCATCGGCACCGCGTGCACCAGTGCAGAAAGAGATTACGGCATTCCGGCTCTGGGCACCATGGCCCACAGCTGGGTCCAGAGCTTTGATACGGAATACGAGGCATTTTCAAAGTTTGCAGACCTGTATCCGGACAACTGCGTGCTGCTGATCGATACTTACGATGTGCTGAAGTCCGGGCTTCCAAACGCCATCCGGGTATTCAAGGAAAAGAAACCGGCAAAGATGGGGGTCCGCATCGACAGCGGGGATATGACGTATCTTTCCAAAATTGCCAGAAAGACCCTGGACGAGGCCGGTCTGCCGGAGTGTACCATCGTAGCATCCAACTCCTTCGACGAATACCTGATCCGCAGCGTAGTAAACGAAGGGGCCTGCATCAACTCCTTCGGCGTGGGGGAACGGCTGATTACCGCAAAGTCCCAGCCGGTCTTCGGAGGTGTGTACAAGCTGGCTGCCCTGGAGGACGAGGACGGTACCATCCTTCCAAAGATCAAGGTCAGCGAAAACCTGGAAAAGATCACAAATCCGGGATACAAGAAGCTGTATCGCCTTCTGGACAGAAAATCCGGAAAAATGCTGGCGGATGTCATCGCCCTGGGGGACGAAGAAAAGCCGTCGGAGGATCCGTACGAGATCTTCGATCCGGAGCATGTATGGAAGAGAAAGCTCATCAGCGACTATGAATGTATCGAGCTTCAGGTTCCGATTTTTGAAAAGGGAAAGCTGGTCTATGACGCGCCGGACCTGGAAGAAATCCGCACCTTCTGCAGGGAACAGGTGGATCTCCTATGGGATGAAATCAAGCGCTTCGAAAACCCGCACAAGTATTATGTAGACCTGTCCGAAAAGCTCTGGATGCTCAAAAACGATCTGCTGATTTCCCACGGAAAGCAGCACCTTGTTTCTGCAGCGTCCAAACCGGAATAATACAAAATAAGCAAAAAAATAAAGAAAATCCGATCCTCTCCGGTTCGCCGGAGAGGATTTTTTCGTATGTGGTTGACAGGTAAACGACCGTTTACTATAATAAGGGTGAACGATCGTTTACAAGAGGATTTCAAAACAGGAAGGTGCTGGGATGACGGACACAAAGGAAAAAATTCTCCGCACGGCTCTGGGGCTGTTTGCGGAACACGGCTATGAGGCGGTATCGGTCAGTATGATCGCCGGAAAGCTCGGGATCACCAAGGGAGCCCTTTATAAGCATTACCGGAGCAAACGGGATATCTTCGATCAGATTGTGGCAAGGATGTACGAACTGGACGGGGAACAGTCCAGAAACCACCAGGTGCCGGAGGGCACTTACGAGGCTACCCCCGATTCCTACCGGCATCTTTCCCCGGAGCACATCCGTGGGTTTACCCTTGCCCAGTTCCGGTTCTGGACAGAGGATGGGTTTGCTGCGGACTTCCGCCGGATGCTGTCCCTGGAGCAGTACCGGGACAGAGAAATGGGAGAGCTGTACCGCAGGTGCATCGTCTCCGGACCGGTAGAATATATGGAAGACATTTTCCGGGAGCTGATAAAGGAAGGGGTCCTTTCGGAAGGAGACCCCGGGCAGCTTGCGCTGGAGTATTATGCCCCGATGTTTCTTCTGATCTGCATGGCGGAGGGGGCAGAGGACCGGTCCCGGTTTACGGAAATGCTGGATGCTCATATTAAGGGCTTTTTTGAACAGAAAGGAAAAAACAATGAACTATGTAAAGAGTGAAAAATATAACACCCCGGATCTTATGGCAAAGATCATGGGACCAAATCCCATCAAGCTGGAGGAGGAGCTGCTTTTGGATCACCGGATTCCGAAAGGGTCTGTGGTATGCGATCTGGGAAGCGGACAGGGCCTGACCAGTGTCTTTTTAGCAAAGGAATACGGCTTTACCGTATATGCGGCGGACCTGTGGAGCGAGCCGGAGGAAAACCGGGCCTTCTTTGACGCCATGGGCCTTGCCCGGGATCAGATCATTCCGGTAAAGGCCGATGCGGAAAACCTGCCCTTTGAAAAGGAATTCTTTGACGCCGTGGTCAGCGTGGATTCCTACAACTATTTCGGAAGAGATGAGAACTATCTGGATGAGAAGCTGCTGCCTTTTGTAAAGAAGGGCGGATATATCTACATTGCCATTCCGGGCATGAAGCAGGACTGCCATGATCATCTCCCTGCCGAGCTCCTGCTTTCCTGGACGCCGGAGCAGCTGGAGTACATGCACGACACCGCCTACTGGACCGCCATGGCGGAAAAGTGCCGGGGTGCGGAAATCATCAGCATAAAGGAAATGGAGAGCAACGAAGAAGTCTGGAACGACTGGCTCAGCCAGGACAACGAATACGCCATAGGCGACAGAAAATCCATGGAAGCAGGCGGCGGAAAGTACCTCAACTTTATCTCCATGGTCCTCAGAAAGAAATAAAGCCCTCTGCAGCACGGGCCCGGCCCGTGACCGCAGGCTGCGAAGGGAAACGCAGGCCCCGCCGGCATTCTGCCGGCGGGGCCTGCCTGCAAAACAAAAAAACCGCCGGCGGCCTGCCGGCGGTATGGGGTGCGCAGAGCGCACGTATGAAACTGTCTGCTTCGGACAGTTTTTTTATTTTACTTTGATTTCTCTGATCCAGCCTTCCGGAGCTTCCAGACGGCCCATCTGGATGCCGGTGAGAGTTTCGTAGAGCTTCTTTGTGATCGGACCCATTTCTTCCATTCCGCTTGGGAAGCAGATTTCCTTGCCGTGATCAACGATCTTGCCTACAGGGGAAATAACGGCTGCTGTTCCGCACAGACCGCATTCGGCCATGTCCTTTACTTCCTCGAAGAGAACCTCTCTGTGTTCCACCTTCAGGCCCAGATACTTTTCTGCAACGTACATGAGGGAACGGCGTGTAATAGAAGGAAGAATGCTGTCAGACTTCGGTGTGACAACGGTGCCGTCCTTTGTGATGAACAGGAAGTTTGCGCCGCCGGTTTCTTCTACCTTTGTGCGTGTTGCGGCATCCAGGTACATGTTTTCGTCGAAGCCCTGATTGTGGGCATCCACGATGGCATAAAGGCTCATGGCATAGTTGAGGCCTGCCTTGATGTGGCCGGTTCCGTGGGGTGCAGCTCTGTCAAAGTCGCAGACTCTGATGGTGATCGGCTTTGCGCCGCCCTTGAAATACGGACCTACCGGTGTGCAGAACATGCGGAACTGGTATTCCTCGGCAGGCTTTACGCCGATAACGGAAGAGCTTCCGAACATAAACGGACGGATATATAATGTAGCGCCGGAACCGTACGGAGGTACGTATGCTGCATTGGCAGCCACGACTTTATCAACGGCTTCCAGGAATCTGTCCTGCGGGAAGACAGGCATTTCCAGTCTCTTTGCGGAATCCTCCATACGCTGTGCGTTGAGGTCCGGACGGAATGTGACAATGCGGCCATCCTCGGTTGTGTACGCCTTGAGGCCTTCGAAGCAGGTCTGGGCATACTGGAGTACGCCGGCGCATTCGCTCATTGTGATTGTAGAATCTTCGGTCATGCGGCCCTCATCCCATGCACCGTTCTTGAAATCAGATACATAGCGCATGTCGGTCGGCATGTAGCCGAAGCCTAAGTTTCCCCAGTCGATGTTTTTCTTTTCCATTTTAATCGATCAACTCCTTCTATATATATAAGTAGATTTTAAAATCATGGAACATAATTTGTATACATTATAAGACTGTATTTTTTCAGTGTCAAGGACAGGCCGGGATTTATGTTCAGGAAGAGGGGACGGGCTGCCGGCCCCCTTCCGGGCCCGCAGAACATTGTGAAAGAATTGGAAATCCTGTGAAAAAAATGCCCGGCTTGTTAAAAAATGTGAAATCGTTGGCGGATGAAATATTTGAAAATTACTATAAGTTGAGATGGATTCTGAAGGAAAAACGTTGTATACTGAAATGGGTATGCAGGAAGAATAGACGAAGGGCCTTTCCCTATGTGTTCTCCGGCGGCTGCCGGAGCAGAGAAGATTCGATTCTTGTATACATTATTATTGAAGGGATTGTATTTACTTGAAATTCAATCTGTTCTACAATGGATTCAATACGTTTTTTTAACCTAACCGCAACAAGGAGGTGATTTTTTTGGGGTTAGCTGAGGAATTGACGGAAAAGCTTGATATAGCGTCCAAAGTCTACCACCTGAATCTCGGTGGTTTTGATGTGTCTATTCCGCAGTCTGTTGTTGTGACGTGGGGCGTTATGCTCTTCCTGGTTGTTCTTTCTATCATATTTACCAGGCGGCTGGAGGTCGTGCCAAAGGGAAAGCAGGCCGTATTTGAATCGTTTATGACGTTCATCTACGGGCTTTTCTACGATATTCTGGGCGAGCGGGGCAAACGGTATATCCCATACCTGATCACGGTGCTGCTCTACCTGGGCATCTCAAATATGCTGGGGCTTATCGGCATCGCACCGCCGACCAAGGATCTGAATGTAACCGCGGGTCTTGCGCTCATGAGCATTGTGCTTGTTCAGTATGCCGGAATCCATCAGCGGGGCGTCGGAGGCTGGATCAAGCATTTTACACATCCCCTTGCCCTGATCACACCGATGAACATTCTGGAGCTGGCAATCCGTCCGGTATCGCTGTGTATGCGACTTTTCGGTAATGTTCTTGGAGCGTATATCGTTATGGAACTGATCATTTACTGCGTTCCGGCAGTAGTGCCGCTGGCAGCCAGTGCATATTTCGATATCTTCGACGGCATTCTTCAGGCTTATGTATTCTGCTTCCTGACATCGCTCTTTATTCAGGAGTCCATCGAAGACTGATGCAGGTTCAGCAGACGCGGAACAGAAATTTTTTTTCAGCCGGGGCGCCCGGGGGCCGGACAGGCCTTAAAAAGAGGCGCACGGGCAATATTTTAACGCATTCATTAAGATGTATTTTTTAACAGGAGGATTATTATTATGACAGGTTTAATCGCAATTGGTGCAGGTCTTGCAGTATTAACAGGTTTCGGCGCAGGTATCGGTATCGGTATCGCAACATCCAAGGCAGCAGAAGCTATCGCCAGACAGCCGGAAGCAAAGGGTTCCATCACAAGTACACTCATCCTGGGCTGCGCACTTGCAGAAGCAACCGCTATTTACGGTTTCGTAATCGCACTTCTGATCATCGTAATGCTGGGATAACCGGAAAGGTTCTCAGCAATAATTCATTCAGGAGACGACCGCCCCGGGCGGTCCCCCGCAGCTGCAGGGGGCGCCGGAGGCGCCGCAGTCCGGTGAATTATATTCATACTTTTTTGTACTAAAGTTAACGGAATATTGGAGGCAAAAGCGTGCTAACATTAAACTGGAATATCTTCTGGATTGTATTCAATATTATCGTTCTCTTTATTCTTCTGAGAATCTTTCTTTTCAAGCCTCTGAACAATCTGGCGGAAAAGCGCAGACAGCTCATTGAAGGGCAGATCGAAGAGGCTGACACCAAGAATAAGGAAGCAACGGAATTGAAGGACCGGTACGAGGCATCGCTGAAGGGAGCAAAGGAAGAATCCGCTCAGATTATTTCTTCAGCAAAGGAACGGGCACAGGTCCAGTACAATTCAATCATAGATAAGGCTAATGAAGACGCGGCACATATCGTTGAGCAGGCAAACAAGGCTGCTGAAAGCGACCGTGAGCAGATTCTGCGGGAGGCAAAGGCTGAGATCGCGGAAATGGCTCTGGCTGCAGCATCCAAGGTGATTGGAAGCACAGTGGACGGCAGCTCCAACAAGAAGCTGCTCGATGATTTCCTCGCAGGAGAGGAGTAGGATAAATGATTGATTTACCCGTAAATTATGCCAGAGTCTTATTTGATATGAATCTTGACCCGGGACAGGTGGAGGAGATGCGTGCCCTTCTGACGGAGTCTGCGGAGCTGGAGGATGCACTGTGCAACCCTCTGTTCCGGAAGGCGGAGAAGCGCAGGGTCATCGACCGGCTGTTTCCGGAATCCACAAGAAGCTTTGTGAAGGTGATGTGCGACAATGACGATATCGGGTGCTCGGGGGAGATGTTCGATGCATACGATGCTATGGTCAGAGAGCGGGATGAGACGGTGAAGGCCGTGTTTACCTATGTGACAGAGCCGGACGAAGCCCAGGTGGAACGGTTAAAGAAAAAAATCGCAAAGGATTATAATAAAAAGAACGTGGAGCTGGAGCTGGTGCATGATCCGTCCCTCATCGGAGGATTTGTGCTGACTGTTGAGGACTCCGTTCTTGACCAGAGCGTTAAGACATCAATGACAAGATTAAAGCGTCATTTTACAGAGAGGTGAGAAATTGAGTAACGTAAATTCGCAAGGAATCATTTCTGTATTAAAAAGCGAAATAGAAAATTACGATAACAAGGCTCAGGTCGAAGAAGTCGGTAGAATCATCAGCGTAGGTGATGGTATTGCCAATGTCTACGGCCTGCAGCATGTAATGTACGGCGAACTCGTTGAGTTTGAAAACGGAACAACCGGTATCGCCCAGAACCTTGAAACAAAGTCCATCGGCTGCGTACTTTTAGGAAGCGACCACGGTCTTGTGGAAGGTTCCACTGTAAAGCGCACCGGCAGACAGGCAGGTGTGGCTGTAGGCGAAAAGATGCTGGGCCGTGTTGTAAATGCCCTGGGCGAAGCCATCGACGGAATGGGCGCCATCGAAACCGATGACTACAGACCGATCGAACACAAGGCGCCGGGCGTAATCACAAGAAAAGAAGTATCACAGCCGCTGCAGACAGGTATTCTGGCCATCGACTCCATGTTCCCGATCGGCCGGGGACAGAGAGAGCTGATCATCGGGGACAGACAGACCGGTAAGACAGCCATCGCTGTGGATACGATTCTGAACCAGAAGGGCCAGGATGTAATCTGCATCTACGTTGCCATCGGTCAGAAGGCATCGACCGTTGCAAAGACTGTAAATACACTGAAGAAGTACGGTGCCATGGAATACTCCATCGTTGTAAACTCACCTGCCAGTGAGCCTGCACCGCTGCAGTATCTTGCACCGTATACAGGTGCTGCCATCGGCGAGCACTTTATGGATCAGGGCAAGGACGTGCTCATCGTATACGATGACCTGTCCAAGCATGCACAGGCTTACCGTGCCATGTCCCTGCTGCTCCACAGACCGCCTGGACGTGAGGCTTACCCTGGAGACGTATTCTACCTGCACTCCAGACTGCTGGAACGTGCCTGCAGACGGGATGAGGCCTTCGGCGGCGGCTCCATGACAGCACTGCCGATTATCGAAACCCAGGCAGGGGACGTATCCGCATATATCCCTACAAACGTTATTTCCATTACGGACGGTCAGATCTTCCTGGAAACTGACCTGTTCTTCTCCGGTATCCGGCCTGCCGTAAACGTCGGTCTGTCCGTATCCCGAGTAGGCGGTAAGGCCCAGACAAAGATCATGAAGACCGTATCCGGTTCTCTGCGTGTAGATCTGGCACAGTACCGTGAAATGGAAGTATTCACACAGTTCAGCTCCGATCTGGACGATGCCACAAAGGAGCTTCTTGCCCACGGCAAGAGCCTTATCGAGCTCCTGAAGCAGCCGCTGTACAATCCGATGCCGCTGCACAAGCAGGTAATTCTGCTGGCATCTGCAAATGCAAAGATCTTCATCGATATTCCTCTGAAGGAAATCGAAGCCTTCAAGAACGGCGTGGTAGGGTATGTGGAAAACACATATCCTGAGATCGTTGCTGAAATCAATGAAAAGCGTGTAATGACCGATGAGCTGCAGGAAAAGATCCTTTCTGCAGTAAGAGAATACAAGAGCAGGTGATTTCATGGCAAGCATGAGAGAGATCCGTACAAGGATCAACAGTGTCCAGGACACCATGAAGATTACAAATGCCATGTATCTGATCTCCTCTTCCAAGCTGAGAAAAGCCAGAAGCGGGCACGAGAAGGTTGAGCCGTATTTCAATCTTCTGCGCCGGACCATTGCGGATATTCTGGACCGTTGTCCGGATCTGGAGGAAGATTTCTTTGAAGAAACCTCCATCCGTACCATTCCGGAAAACGGAAAGCGCAGAACCATTATCGTGATTTCATCGGATAAGGGTCTGGCAGGCTCCTACAACCACAACGTTTTCAAAAAGGTGGAGGAGCTTTTGGAAGATGATTCCGAGAACCAGCTGATCCTTGTGGGTCACATGGCCATCAATTACTTTAAAAATTTCGAAAACGTCACCATTGACGAAAAGCATATCTACCCGGCAGCAGATCCGGCGCTGTACCGCGCAAGAGATATTGCCGAGCACACAATCAGTCAGTTCCTGAGCAATGAAGTGGACGAAGTATACGTTGTATATACGGACATGATCAATTCCATGTCCTTCAGGACAGAGGCCCTGCGGATCATGCCGCTGTCAAAGACCATGTTTGAGGATGTGGAGACCGAAGGCGAAGAAGCTCTTCAGGCTCCGACCTTCTACCCTTCCCCGGAGGCAGTGATCCGGCATGTTGCTCCAAACTATATCAAGGGACTGATCTACGGCGCCATGGTTGAGTCTTATGCCTGCGAGCAGAGCTCGCGTATGACTGCCATGGATAACGCTACTACAAATGCCAAGGACATGATCCGCGAGCTGTCTCTGGTATATAACCGTGTAAGACAGGCGGCCATCACTCAGGAAATCACTGAGATCGTTGGCGGTGCTGCAGCACAATAACAGGAGGAACAGATGAATAAGGGAAAAATCACACAGGTCATGGGACCTGTTGTAGATGTACTGTTTGAAGGAGACTACCTTCCCCTCATTAAAGAAGCCCTCACAGTAGAACTCGACGGCAAGCCTCTCGTAATGGAGGTTGCATCACATATGGGAAACAGAGTTGTGCGCTGTATCGTGCTCGACTCCAGTGAAGGTCTCGCAAAAGAGATGGAAGTAACAGCCACAGGAGACTATATCAAGGTTCCTGTGGGCGAATCGACTCTGGGTCGTATGTTTAATGTAGTAGGCGAAGTCATCGACGGCGGAGAGCCTGTTACAGGAGAGGAGCAGTGGCCGATTCACAGAGAGGCGCCTGCATTTGATGAGCAGACTCCGGTAGTCGAAATTCTGGAAACAGGAATCAAGGTTGTAGACCTGCTTGCGCCTTACGCAAAGGGCGGTAAGATCGGTCTCTTCGGCGGCGCCGGTGTAGGCAAAACCGTACTCATTCAGGAGCTCATTACAAATATCGCCACAGAGCACGGCGGATATTCCATCTTTACCGGTGTAGGAGAGCGTACCCGTGAGGGGAACGACCTCTGGAACGAAATGACAGAGTCCGGCGTTATCAAAAAGACGGCTCTGGTATTCGGTCAGATGAACGAACCGCCTGGAGCCCGTATGAGAGTTGCCCAGACGGGGCTGACCCTGGCAGAATATTTCCGTGACGAGATGCATCAGGACGTGCTCCTGTTCATCGACAACATTTTCCGTTTTGTACAGGCCGGTTCCGAGGTATCCGCGCTGCTTGGCCGTATGCCGTCAGCCGTAGGCTACCAGCCGACTCTGGCAAACGAAGTAGGGGAACTGCAGGAACGAATCACTTCCACAAAGAACGGTTCCATCACATCCGTACAGGCCGTATACGTACCTGCGGATGACCTGACGGACCCTGCTCCGGCCACAACATTCACCCACCTGGATGCAAAGACGGTACTTTCCAGAAAGATCGCAGAACAGGGTCTGTACCCTGCCGTTGACCCGCTGGAATCCACCTCACGTATCCTTGAGGCAGAGGTTGTAGGCGAAGAGCATTACGAAGTGGCAAGAAGAGTGCAGGAAGCGCTGCAGCGTTATGCAGAGCTCCAGGATATCATTTCCATCCTGGGTATGGAAGAACTGGACGAAGAAGACAAGAAGATCGTTTTCCGTGCAAGAAAAATCCAGAAGTTCCTGTCTCAGCCGTTCCATGTAGCAGAAAACTTCACCGGTATCCCTGGTAAGTACGTTCCGATTCAGGAGACTATCAAGGGCTTCAAGATGATTCTGGACGGCGAGATGGATGATATTCCGGAAATGGCATTCTTCAACTGCGGACCGATCGAAGACGTTTTCGAAAAAGCAAAGACGATGCAGAATGCATAGTGCATTTTCTGAGGAAAGTGTGAGGTGCATGCATGAATACATTTAAGCTGGAAATCGTTGCGACAGACAAGGTCTTCTATGAAGGCGAAGCAGAAATGCTGGTTTTTCCGGGCGTTGACGGAGAACAGGGCGTTCTTGCAGGCCATGAGCTCATGGTTGCGCCGGTAGTGGCAGGAGAGCTCCGCTTTACCGTGGACGGACAGCAGCAGATCGCTGCGGTGGGAAACGGATTTGTGGAAATCCTGGGAGACCGGGTGGTTCTGATCTGCGACTTCGTGGAAAAACCGGAAGAAATCGATATCAAGCGTGCTCAGCTTGCAAAAGAACGAGCAGAAGAAAGAATCCGCCTCAAAAACAGCGAAATCGAGTACGTTCACAGCCAGGCAGCCCTTGCAAGAGCTATGGCACGACTCAAGGTTACGTCAAAGAGCGGAAGAAAATAATCCCGGCAGAAATCTGCCGGCTCCATACAGAAGGCACCTTTCCTTGCGAAGGGTGTCTTTTTTTTCGTGGTAGCACCGGCCCGGCCGGTGAACCGGAAACGGAGGCGCCTGTAAGGCGGAAAATAACTGAGTAACAATGAATCTGTTGACAAAGTACACAACAGAATGTATGATTACCCGTAACAATACTATATGTTGTGATATGCAGCTTTCAGGGGATGGGGCGGGCAGAGCCCGCGTCAGAAAAAATTTCACAGAAAGGGGCCGTGCAGAGGGACGTAGTGTTATGGACAAGGATCTTATGCAGATATTTGAAGAACTGACATTTCAGGATGCTTCAGAAAGCGATAAAAAACGGGAAAATGCAAATATAGACGGGGATACTGCCATGGGAACCATGCTGAAATACGGTTCCGAGGGCGCAAAGCTTTTTTACGAGGAGCGGGTTCTGAAGCCGGAGCACTCCCGGGCCCATGCAGAGGGGGATATTCACATTCACGACCTGGATTTTCTCACTCTGACCACCACCTGCTGTCAGATTGATCTTATCAAGCTGTTTGAAGGGGGATTTCGGATGGAACACGGGTTTGTGCGGGAGCCTCAGGATATTCAGTCCTATGCGGCCCTGGCCTGTATTGCCATTCAGAGCAATCAGAACGACCAGCATGGAGGGCAGAGTATTCCGTGCTTTGACTACGCCATGGCGCCGGGTGTCAGGAAAACCTATCAGAGAAAATATCAGGAAAATCTGGGAAAGGTTCTCAGTACCCTTTTTGCGGAGGACGACCACTGCTGTTTCTCCCATCCCGACGGGGATGTGCTGGCTGCGGAAATCCTGGAGCGGATCCGCAAAGAGACGGGGCTGGTGCCGTCCATGGGGGACGACCCTGCCTTCCGCCAGGCAGAGCTTGCGGAGCTTTTAAAGCATCTGAGCCCTGCCGATGCCGCATGGGCCCAGAAATTTTCCAGAAAATATTCCGATAAGGAGATCGTCCGGGCTGTAAATCAGGCCATGGAAGCACTGATTCACAACCTGAACACCATGCACTCCCGCTGCGGAGCCCAGATTCCGTTTTCTTCCATCAATTATGGAACGGATACCTCTCCGGAGGGACGGCTGGTGTGCGAGGCGGTGCTTCGGGCTCAGGAGGCGGGCCTGGGAAAGGGCGAGACCCCGATTTTTCCTATTCATATTTTCAAGGTGAAGGAAGGGGTCAACTACAACCCGGAGGATCCCAACTACGACCTGTTCCGCAGAGCCATCAAAACCTCAGCCAGACGGCTGTTTCCAAACTTTTCCTTCCTGGATGCCCCCTTCAATCTGCAGTATTATAAGGAAGGGGATTATGACACGGAGGTGGCCTATATGGGCTGCCGCACCAGAGTCATGGGCAATGCTCACGATCCTTCCCGCCAGACCACGGCAGGCAGAGGAAATCTCAGCTTTACTTCCGTGAATCTGCCCCGGCTTGCCATAGAGGCCGGAGGGGATGTGGACGCGTTTTTCCGGGAACTTGACAAAGTGATCACGCTGGTCTTTGACCAGCTTTACGACCGGTACCTGATTCAGGGAGCAAGAAAGGTGCGGAATTATCCGTTTCTCATGCAGCAGGGCATCTGGATGGATTCCGAAAAGCTGGGACCGGAGGACACGGTGGGCGAGGTTCTGAAGCACGGAACCCTCACCATCGGCTTTATCGGCCTTGCGGAATGCCTGAAGGCTCTCATGGGAAAGCATCACGGGGAGTCCATGGAGGCGCAGGAGCTGGGTCTTAAGATTATCGGCCATATGCGCCGGCGGGCCGACGAACAGACGGCAGCCACCGGCATGAACTATACCGTAATCGCCACCCCTGCGGAAGGACTTTCCGGGCGCTTTGTAAAGCTGGACCGGGAGCGGTACGGCACCATTGCAGGGGTTACGGACCGGGAGTATTACACCAACTCCTTCCACATTCCGGTGTACTATCCCATTTCCGCCTTTGAGAAGATCCGCCGGGAAGCGCCTTACCACAATCTCACCAACGGAGGCCACATCTCCTACATCGAGATGGACGGGGATCCTCTGAAGAATCTGGATGCCTTTGAGGCAGTGGTGCGGTGCATGAAGGAAAGCGGCATCGGCTACGGCTCCATCAATCATCCGGTGGACCGGGATCCTGTCTGCGGATATACGGGCATCATCGACAACGAATGTCCCCAGTGCGGCCGGAAGGAAGAGGAAGGCATGCCGAAGTTTGAGCGGATTCGCCGGATTACCGGCTATCTGGTGGGAACCCTGGACCGGTTCAACGATGCAAAATACGCAGAGGTCCGGGATCGTGTGAAGCACACCACCGGAACAAGGCCGTAAAGTCTTTTCCCATGAGGACGCGGCGTCCCGCCGCAAGTGCAGCCAACGATGAAATGATGCAGCTCTGTCAGGAGATCCTTCCGGCAGGGCTGTTTTTGAATCCGAAACATTCAGAAACGAAATATATTAAGGAAGGGAAATGCAATGGAAAGGAAGATGGAAAAAGAGCTGCACCTGCAGCTGGCGGGAATTGTGGAGGAATCCGTCACGGACGGTCCGGGCGTCCGGCTCACCATCTTTGTGCAGGGCTGCAGCAGGCGGTGCCCGGGCTGTCACAATCCACAGACCCACGATCCTGCAGGGGGCAGGCGGGTGTCCGTAGAGGAACTGGCGCAGCAGCTGGGGGCGATTCTGGATGGGGATCCTCTGATCACCGGCGTCACCTTCAGCGGCGGCGAGCCCCTGGAGCAGGCTGCCGCCCTGGCCAGGCTGGCGGAGCTTGCAGTCCTTCCCAGAAAGCTGGACCTTATGATCTACACCGGGTATGTTTTTGAAGAGGTGATGGGGGCTGCAGGGCAGCCGGAGGATGGGTTCACAAAAGAGGCCCGGCGTCTGCTGAGGATGGCGGACCGCATGGTGGACGGACCGTTCCTTCTGGCAGAGCGGGATCTGACTTTGCAGTACCGGGGAAGCAGAAACCAGAGATATCTTGACGTAAAGACATCTCTGGCCGAAGGTCGAATCGCATGGTGCGGTTCGGAAGGATGGGATTTTTTATGATTTCTGCTATGATCTGCGCGGAAGCCGCCTGCGAATCACGAAGCCAAGAAGGGATGCGGCGATGGCCTTGATGATGGCTGTGGGGATGAACGGAAGCACGCAGCCTGCAATTCCGGTCATAAGGGGACTCTTTGTCACCAGACAGAACACCGCGGTCCCGAAGACGTAGTTGATGACGGTTCCTGCGATCAGCGCAGTGACGAATGCGCCCCGGAAGGCCTTTCTGTGGTCCATGCCGAAGCCGATGATCCACGCCATGATGGGAAAGGAAATGAGAAAGCCGCCGGTAGGGCTCAGGAATTTTCCGATTCCTCCCGTAAAGCCTGCAAGAACCGGAACGCCCACTGCCCCTAAGAGCAGGTACACCAGGGTGGAGATTGTGGAGAGCCGTGACCCTAAAACCACCGCTGCCAGGGTGATGGCAAAGGTCTGCATGGTCATAGGAACTCCCAGCGGCATAGGAATAGAAATCTGGGCCATAACGGCGATGACCGCCGTGAACAGTCCGGCGAAGCACAGGTCCGAAACGGACAGCTTTGGTTTTCTGATAGCAGTTTCTGTCTGCGACATAGTTTTTCTCCTTTTCAGCAGCCGCATGTTGCGGCTTTTGTTGTTTTCTGCTGGAAAGTATAGCCCTGAAAAAACAGATTGTCAACCACTTTTTTGAAAAGGTTGACAATTAGGATGGGGAAAGTGGAACATCCTTCGCCTGTATGGTAAAATAAAGAAAAGAAGCATCCAAAGGACGGGAGAATGGGCATGAATGTATATCGTTATGGAAAAAATCTGCGGTGCGGGTACACCACAGGGGCCTGCGGAGCGGCCGCGGCAAAAGCTGCAGCAGCTCTGCTGCTGACGGAAAGGCTGCCGGAATCGGTGGAACTGGAGCTGGCAGGGGAACGGGTGACCTTTTCTGTGGAGCATCCGGAGCTGATCCGGGAGGGCAGCAGCTCTCTGGCCCGGTGCGCCGTGCGAAAGGACGCAGGGGATGATGCCGATGTGACCCACGGCCTGCTTATCGAAGCCTCCGTCTGCCGGGGGTCCGGCGCAGGACCGGCCGGAGACGCCGGTTTGGGGCAGGGGCAATGCAGCCCCAGTGTCTCAGGCGGCAGCAGGGAAGCACCGGAAATCCTGATCCGGGGCGGTGCCGGGGTAGGCATTGTAACGAAGCCGGGACTTGACCAGCCTCCGGGAGCAGCCGCCATCAACTCCGGACCGCAGAAAATGATCCGGGAGGCCGTCCGCAGCGTCTGCCGGGAAAACGGCTTTGAGGGAGTGCTGGAGGTGACCATCTCTGTGCCCGGGGGACAGGAGGCAGCGGCCCGGACCTTCAACCCTGATCTGGGAATTGTGGGAGGAATTTCCATTCTTGGAAGCACCGGCATCGTGGAACCCATGAGCGAGCCTGCCCTGATCCAGTCCATACAGACCGAAATGCGGGTGCGCTGGCTTGCCCTTTGCGCCGGGGCAAAACCGGGCGAACTTCCGGCACCTCTGGTGCTGGTGCCCGGAAATTACGGCATGACCTTTGCGCAGCAGGGTCTGGGCGCGAAGCCGGAACAGATCATCAAATGCAGCAACTTTATCGGGGAAGCCCTGGATTCTGCCTGCGAGCTCGCCGTTCCCAGGATCATCCTTGCAGGAAATCTGGGAAAGCTGGTAAAGCTGGCAGGGGGAATCTTCAATACCCATTCCCGCCATGCAGACTGCAGAATGGATATTCTCATGCGCTGTACGGTAGAGGCCGCTGCCCGGGCAGCGGAGGTGCAGCTTTCGCCGGAGGAACTGCAGGGGCTGCTGCAGGAGCTGGACCGCTGCGTCACCACCGATGGGGCGGCAGCGGTCCTTGGCAAGGCGGGCTGCCTGGAGTCTGTCATGCAGATCGTTATGAAAAAAGCAGCCCGCCATGTGAGCCGGCGGGTGCAGGGGGCGGCAGAGCCGCCGGAGGTGGAGCTTTTCATGATTGCAAATGATATGAAAATACTGGGAAACATCCGGGTGATCCCCGGGGAGGAGAGCAGATGATATATTTTGTTGGAGCAGGCAGCGGCGCTGCAGATCTTATTACGGTCCGGGGCATGAAGCTCCTGCAGGAGGCGGAGGTCATCGTGTACGCAGGCTCCCTGGTGAATCCCCAGCTGCTGGCATATGCGGCGCCGGACTGCGAGATTTACGACAGCGCCAGGCTGCATCTGCAGCAGGTCATGGATATTATGATTCCGGCAGCCAGGGCCGGAAAAAAAGTGGTGCGGCTCCATACGGGGGATCCCAGCATCTACGGCGCCATCCGGGAGCAGATGGACCGGCTGGAGGAGGCAGAAATCCCGTATGAGGTCTGCCCGGGGGTCAGCAGCTTCTGCGGCGCCGCAGCAGCCCTGAAAAAAGAATACACCCTGCCGGGAGTATCCCAGACCCTGATTCTGACCCGGATGGAAGGAAGAACCCCGGTGCCGGAAGGGGAAAAAATCCGCTCTCTGGCTGCCCACGGTTCCTCCATGGCCATTTTTCTCAGCGCCTCCATGCTGCCCGGGCTGCAGCAGGAGCTGCTGGCGGGGGGCGCCTATACGCCGGACACTCCCTGCGCCATCGTGTACAAAGCCACCTGGCCGGAGGAAAAGACCATAGAAACCACACTTTCACAATTGGCGGAAGCGGCCGCTTCCGAAGGCATTACAAAAACAGCCCTGATCCTTGTGGGGGATTTTCTGGGGAATTCCTATGAACTGTCAAAATTGTATGACCCTTCCTTTTCCACGGAGTTCCGGCAGGGGATCTCTGGCGGAGACGGCTGCAAAACCGCAGAAAACCGCGCCGCCGGGCCTGCAGAAAAGGAATGCCGGGGGATTTCCGGCCGGCGGGTTCTGCGGACGGCCATTTTATGCTACACGGACCGGGGCCTTGGGACGGCCCGGAAGATTGCCCGGGCAATGCAGGAGCTTCCCGGTATTTTTGCGGATACAGGGATTTTCCGGTTCCGGCGGGAGGACCCGGAGGCGGAGCCTGTGGAGGCTCCTTTTGAGGCAGGTGCTTTCTTCGGGGAAAATACCGCAGAGGCGTTTCCCGGCGCCGGACAAGGCGATGCAGGTGTGTATTTTTTTTCTGATACGCAGAAGCTTATGAGCGAACAGTTTCATAACCGGGAAGCCCTGATCTTTGTGGGAGCCGCGGGCATCGCCGTGCGGGAGACGGCTCCCTGGATCCGGCACAAGGCCCTGGACCCTGCAGTTCTCGCTGCAGATGAGGGGGGCCGGAACATCATCCCTCTGCTTTCCGGTCACTTAGGGGGCGCCAACGAGCTGGCGGAAAAGCTGGCAGCCCGCACCGGCGCCCGGGCGGTTGTGACCACTGCCAGCGAGGGCCGGGGAATCCCTGCGGTGGATCTTTTTGCACAGGAAAACGGGCTGCGGATCCTCGATATGAAAGCAGCCCGCAGGGCAGCAGCCTGGCTGCTGAAAACTCCGGGAGGAAAACCGGAGTACCGGGAGGACGGCCCGGAGCGGGGGAGGATTTGTGCCGGGGAGACGGAAGT
>JBJFFZ010000016.1:0-5842 GCA_051892195.1 Anaerovoracaceae bacterium | reverse complement strand
TTTCCTATATCAATTCCTTTGCCATTGCAGCAGGGGAGCTGAAGCACGGCACCATCGCCCTCATCGAGCAGGACACTCTGGTCATCGCCCTTGCCACCCAGGACCGCCTCTTTGAAAAGATGCTGTCCAATATTCAGGAGGTCAAGGCCAGAGGCGCCTTTGTGGTGGGCATTGCAAAGGAAAACAACATCGACATCGAAGCCCAGTCAGAAGCCGTGATTTACATACCGGAGTGCATGGACGAAATCACGCCGCTTCTTTCCATCGTGCCCCTTCAGATCCTGGCATACTACATCGCCAAGCTGAGAGGCTGCGATATAGATAAACCGAAGAACCTTGCAAAAAGTGTTACAGTAGAATAATCAACGGAGGAAATGAAATGCTGGAAGTACTGACAGAAAAAAAAGACGCTCTGGATCTGCTCTTCACAAAATGGTCGCCAAAGTCTTCGACAGAAATGGTAGGACTGGACGAATGTCTGGACCGCGTTCTTGCGGAGGATGTGTATGCACAGTATAACATTCCGGTGGTAAGATCCTCTTCCATGGACGGGATCGCTGTCTCTTCGGCTGTGTTTGTCAATCCTCAGACCGGAGAAGAGGTTATGCCGGATACGGAACACTGGGTTTTAGGAAAAGATTACGTCCGGGCAGACACCGGAGACGATTTTGACGACGCCTTTGACGCAGTGATTCCTGTCGAAATGGTGACCCTGCTGGAAAACGGAGGAGTAAAGCTGGACTTTTCCGCATCAGGAATGCCCGGCCCAAAGAAAACAGAACCGTTCCGTGTTGTCCCGGGAAGCTTTGTAAAGCCTGCCGGAAGCTCGGTTAAGGAAGGAACACTTCTGGCCGCAAAAGGCACAAAAGTACGCCCGGAAGATATTGCATCCATGGGAATGGGCGGCGGAACGCAGTTTGCCGTGGTGAAAAAGCCGGTGGTTGCCTTTATCCCTACAGGCAGTGAGCTGGTGCCCGCAGGCTCCGCGCTGCAGAGAGGACAGAACTTCAACTCCAACGGCCCTATGGTAAAAGCCATGCTGAAGCAGCTGGGGGCCGAGCCCGTGATCATGGAGATCGTAAAAGACAAGAAGTCCGAACTTCGGTCTGCTTTGGAGGAAGCATTGAATACTGCCGACATTGTGGTGATCAACGGCGGCTCCTCAAAGGGCGAAGAGGACTTTAACACCCGGCTTTTGGATGAGATGGGAGAACTTCTGGTTCACGGTGTTTCCGCTGTTCCGGGCAGACCTACGGGCATCGCTGTCATCGGCGGAAAGCCGGTGATCAATACCTCCGGACCTGCAGAGGCATGCTTCTACGGAATGACCTGGTGCGTAGCCGAGCTGATCAACGCAATCCTTGGACTGAAGGAGCGCAAAGCGGCAAAGCGCATGGTGACTCTGGCGGAAGATCTGACCACACCGCCGGTAATGTCTGCTCTGATCCGCCTTCAGGTGGAGGAGACACCGGAGGGACCTGTGGCATATCCTCTGGACCGCTTCAAGTCCGATATGCCTTCCATGATGCGCACAAACGCTCTGTTTATGTCTCACATCGGCACCGGTCTGTACCCTGCAGGAACGCAGATCGAAGTAGAAATGCGGTTATAGGCAAAAGCGCTTATAGCCAATAAACGATTTATAAAGGCAGATGCACGCAGGCTCCCGGGGAGCTGCACGGTGTGTCTGCTTTTTTTCATATTCCGGCGGACCTGCGAATATAATGCACAGACAGAAGAGAAAGGAGTCATTCATGAGTGAAACAGGAAATCTTATCGTTTATGTGTACACCGGAAGCAGTGCAGTCCCCGTGGAGGGAGCATCGGTGTCTGTGCTGAACCGCAATGCGGACGATACCCTGTCCCTTCTTGCCTTCCGGGGAACAGGCATCGGGGGAAGCACCGGAAGCATGACCTTTGATACGCCGCCGGAGTCCGCCAGCCTGACGGCAGGTTCCGACATGCAGGCATATACTTCGGTGGACATTATGGTGGACCGCCCGGGGTATTACGGTGTATTGATCAGAGGCGTGCCGGTTTTTTCCGGGCAGGACAGCATTCAGACTGTGCAGATGATTCCTCTGCCGGAGCTGACGCAGCTTGCAGGCGGGGGCGGAACCGTGGAATACTTCATTCCTGCCAGCACGCTGTAGGAGGTGAACCATGCCAGAAATAATCACGCGTCCGTATATTCCGGAGGAGATCACGGTGCATCTGGGGCGGCCGGATGAGCCCGCCCAGAACGTAACGGTCCCTTTTATCGACTATATCAAGAATGTGGCTTCCAGTGAGATCTATCCCACCTGGAGCACTGCTGCAATCCGGGCAAACGTCATCGCCCAGATGTCTTATGCCCTGAACCGGATCTATCTGGAGTATTACCGCAGCAGAGGCTATGATTTTGACATTACAAACAGCACCGCCATCGACCAGAGCTTTGTTTACGGCCGCAATACCTATGCCTCCATCGACGAGGTGGTGGACGATGTGTTCGGCACCTATATACGGCGGGATGGATACATCGAGCCCCTTGCAGCCAAATACTGCGACGGAGTGGAGACCATCTGCAGCGGCCTTTCCCAGTGGGGCAGCGAATATCTGGGACAGCAGGGACTGAACTCCTTTGAGATCCTTCAGCAGTATTACGGGGACAATATCGAACTGGTTGTGGATACACCGATCCGGCCGGTGGCGGAATCCTATCCGGGCTTTCCGCTGCAGCTGGGCAGCGCAGGTCCGTATGTGCGCTATATCCAGAACTCCCTGAACCGGATCTCCGACAATTATCCCGGAATCCCAAAGCTGAATGTAGACGGCTTTTTCGGCCCGGAAACAGAAAATGCGGTCCGCATCTTTCAGCAGACCTTCGGCCTGACTGCCGACGGCATCGTAGGCCGGGCCACCTGGTACGAGATGGTGCGGATCTATACCAGCGTGGCACGCCTTGCGGAGCTGAACTCCCAGGGCCAGACCATGACCACCGGATATCAGGGGGTCCCGGGAAATACCCTTTACCCTGGAGACCAGGGCAGCGAGGTGGCGGATCTGCAGTATTCGCTCCAGCTGCTGAGCCGGTTCTATCCCACCATTCCTTCCGTGCTGCAGACCGGCACATACAATGAAGAAACCGTAAATTCCGTCATGCAGGCTCAGGGGCAGTTCGGACTGCCGCAGACAGGCATCGCAGATCCCGTAACCCGGGATACCATTACCAGTGCCGTTCTTGGAATCGACATGACACTGGAAGAAGAACAGGAGGAATGAGAACATGAAAAAGCGTGTTTCCGAGGCAGCCCTGTTTCCCACGGAGGAAACTGTATACAGAAAAGGCGAAAGCAGCATTCTGCTGATGCCGGTTCAGGCCATGCTTTATGTGCTGGGCTCCGTGTATCCGGAGACAGGAAGCCCTGAAATAAACGGCACCAACGATAAAAAAACGGCAGACACCGTCCGGTGCTTTCAGAAGATCTTCGGACAGGAGGAAACGGGAGAAATCGACATCTCCTTCTGGGAAAGCCTCTGTCTTCTGTACAGAAGCTGTGCAGTCTGCGGGCGTCACCGCCCGGATGCCGCACTGTAAAGTAAAATGATTTTTGCCCGTAGGCGCTTATTTTGTGGTATAATGAAACGATAGTTAAAGCAGTAACAAATTAACAACAGAGAAACAACAGGACAAAATACAGCAATGGTGCGTTTTTTTTATGTAATAATCATGAACCTGTATCGCCTGTACATGATTCCGCGCATGCGGTTCCGGGCAAATCATCCGGAGTGGTTCAAGGAAGAGAGCCGCTATCGCTATGCACAGCACATGATACAGCTGATGAAAAAGACCGGTCGGATTCATACAAAAGCCTTTGGTCAGGAGAACCTGCCCAAAGAGGGCGGATATATCATGTATCCGAACCATCAGGGAAAATACGATGCTCTTGGCATCATGTATGCCCATGACAAGCCCTGCTGCATGGTAATGGACGAAAAGCGCTCCCATATGCCGCTGGTTTCCACCTTTCTCGACATGATCGGAGGCAAGCGGATGAACCTGAACGACGCAAGGCAGTCGGTACAGCTGTTTCGGGAGATCGCTGCAGAGCTGCGGGAAGAATCCCGGAAATTTATTATTTTTCCGGAGGGAGGCTATCACAACAACCGCAATGTGGTGGAAGCTTTCAAGCCGGGAGCCTTCAAGGCGGCCATTATGGCAAAGGTTCCGGTGGTTCCGGTGGCTTTAGTGGATTCCTATAAAGTTTTTGAGGGCATTTCCCTGCGCCGTGTCACAACGCAGGTGCACTTCCTCAAGCCTCTTTACTACGAGGATTACAAGGAAATGAACACCCGGGAGATTGCGGCATATGTGAAGACGGCCATCGAGACGTGCATCAGCGAAGTGGTGGGCACCAGTGTTGCAACATAGGGAGAAAAAAATGACTCGTGTTGCAAATGCAACAGAATCCATGAGGATATTCAGTATAATGGTAATTACAGAAGGGTAAAAGCTTCTGAGATTATAAATCAGGTATAGCAAAGCATTATGTACTTTCATATCGGAGCAGAGCTCCGGGAAACACAGAAGTGCAGATTTAAGGAAAATTAATAGTATTAAGGAGGAAATTATTATGGCAAAGTATGTATGTTCAGTATGCGGTTACGTTCACGAAGGCGACCAGCCACCTGAAAAGTGTCCTGTATGCGGAGTTCCTGCAGAAAAGTTTAACGAAATGAAGGGCGAAATGGAATGGGCAGCAGAGCATGTGGTAGGCGTTGCTTCTGATGTTCCTGAGGATATCAAGGCTGATCTCAGAGCAAACTTCGAAGGCGAATGTTCAGAAGTAGGTATGTACCTGGCTATGGCAAGAGTTGCTCACAGAGAAGGCTATCCGGAAATCGGTCTCTACTGGGAAAAGGCTGCTTACGAAGAAGCAGAACACGCAGCAAAGTTTGCTGAACTCCTGGGCGAAGTAGTAACTGACAGCACAAAGAAGAACCTGGAAATGAGAGTTGAAGCAGAGTTCGGCGCAACAGCAGGCAAGACAGATCTGGCTGTAAGAGCAAAGAAGCTGAACCTCGACGCTATCCATGACACAGTTCACGAAATGGCAAGAGACGAAGCCCGCCATGGCAAGGCTCTGAAGGGCTTACTGGAAAGATATTTCGGTTAATAGAATACCGTTTTTAACCAATCACTTTCTGAGAGGGTGGGGCGTTGGCTCCGCCCTTTCTTTTTGTGCGCAAATATTAATATTCTGTCGGATTGTACCTGTTTGTGATACAATCAGAAAGAGTGGACGATTGCGGGGCTGACAGACAGAAAAGAAGGTGGCTGCGTTTCCGCAGGTCTGGTGTTTTGCGGAGCAAACGGCACCGGGGGGAATTTTTCGCAGGAGGAAAATATGACGTTATTTATTAATTGCTGCCCGAGAGGGGAATCGAGAACGCTGCGGCTGGCAAAGGCTTTGCTGGAAAAAATCGGCGATTACGATGAATTGAAGCTGTATCAGGAACCGTTGGCTCCGCTCAACGAAGAACGGCTGCTTTACAGGACGGAGCTGATTGAAAAGGCCGCTTATGATGATCCGGTCTTTGCTTATGCAAAGCAGTTTGCGGCGGCGGATACCATTGTGATTGCTGCGCCTTTCTGGGATCTGTCATTTCCTGCCGTTCTGAAAATCTATTTTGAAAATATTTACGTCACAGGAATTGTATCCGAGTACGGTGAGGACGGGCAGCCTGCGGGCCTGTGCAGGGCGTCGAAGCTGTATTTTGTTACCACAGCGGGCGGTCCGCTGGATGAGCGTTTTGGCTTTGATTACATAAAAACCATGGCGCAGGATTATTTCGGAAT
>JBJFFZ010000015.1:0-5938 GCA_051892195.1 Anaerovoracaceae bacterium | reverse complement strand
GACAAGCACTCTGGCCGCTGGGAAAACCGACGGTCAGAACTTTTTTTCAAAGAACTCATGGCCGATTTTCTGAAGTGGAAAGGAGACTTCCATGTTACAAAAGCAAATCTCTGTTTCTCATACAATAACTTCAACAAATTTTTGATAAATTCGGCTTTTAAAATAACTGCCGAATTTAGTTTAATTTTTCTTCTCGTTGTTATATGATAAAGGCGGAGGTGATTCAAATGAATGGACTCGCTGAAAATAAAAAGTTCCTTACTACCGCTGAGCTTAAGGATATGGGGTATTCTTATTACAAAACAAGCAAGCTTGAAAAGGAGGGACTTCTCCGCCGTATCAATCGAAGCACCTATGAAAATCTCTCCTACAATGGAGAGGAAAACGACTTCTATAGTGCGGAAGCCTACGTACCATATGGTGTCATATGTCTCATGAGTGCTGCGAGATACTATGAACTGACAACCTTCCTGCCGGATGCGGTTGATGTGGCAATCGAGCGAAAGAAAAAAGTTGTCACCCTGCCTGAATGGCCGGAAATAAAGATATTCTACTTTGATCCTGCCCGTATGAATCTTGGAATTACCGAAATCCGTGAAGGCGATAATGTTTTTCATATCTTTGATATAGAAAAAACGGTTGTGGATATCATCTATTACAGGAATAAGATTGGCATTGAAGAAACATCTGAGGTACTGAAAAATTACCTGAAACGAAGGGACAGGAAGATTGATCGGTTATATGCATATGCGAAGCAGCTCAGATGTGAAAAGGTCGTACGAACATATCTGGAGGTGCTTTTATAAGTAAACCGGATACAGGTCGTTGGGAATCGCTGTAATATGCACAGATTTATGCGTCCGTCCATTCTCACTGGCAGGGCCGGTGGTATTCTCATACATAAACACAAAAAGCGTCAATCCATTCATTTCCAATGGTTTAACGCTTTTTGTCAATCAGCTGGTACGAATTATTTTCAGCATTCAAAGCTCCGCATAAATCCGCGGATGTCCTTTGTGTCCATGGTGCCTCCTATTCATTCTGACTGCGGCCGCTCCGCAGGCCGGACAGAAGCTTACGGTAAACCGGATTCAGCTCCTGATCCAGGAACAGGTCGTAGTGGTCGGAGTCGTGGAAATCGCGAATCCAAAGCTGCGGGAAGAGCTTCCGGATTCCGGCCAGCTTCTTCTGCTGCTCTTCCTCTGTGTAGTCCTTCATGGCGTTCATATAATACACCGGACCGTGGTAAGGAACCACTGTGCGCTGTGTCTCCTCCAACCGGGCAATGAGCCGGTGCTTGTAGCGGAATTCCTCCGCAGTCACATTTTCCCGGAATCGTTCTAAAAATTCCTCTGAAACAAAATCAGAAGCACCAGGAGCATCCGGAGCCCCGGATGACGCAATTGCGGCAGGATCCTTCGGATCGGAAATCCACGTATCCAGCATCAGCACAAACGGCTGTGTTTTATGCTTTTCCTCCCACCGGCGGGCAAGCTGATAACACAGCTCTCCGCCCCAGGAGCTTCCTGCAAAGCCTGCAAGCACGGCTCCCTGCGGCATGTGGGATTCTAAAAGATTTGCATAGGTATCCATGACCTGATCGTAGGAGCATCCTGCAAAGAGCCGGTGATAATGCTCGTCAAACGGTTCAAATACAAAGATATTATATTCCCCGCTCCACTCGTTATACTTCGGCAGCATGCCGTTTAAAGGCATGATTCCCTGCATGGCTGCAAGCACCGGCTTTTTCGGGTCGTACGGCTGGTGGAACCAGCAGATCTCACCGTCCCCTGCAAGGATGGCCCGTATGGTTCTGTGGCGCATGACATCCGATACACGGATCCGCTTGTTGAAGGTGCGGATCTGCATGACAAACTTCATGACCGTAAGGGAATTCATCCCCAGCCGGATCAGGTCGTCCGTCGGTCCGAAGTCCGTTCCCGGCAGGAATTCCTTTGCAATCTGCAGATATTTTGCTTCCGCAGGAGTTGCAGGAGGCAGATTTTCTACATCTGCGCTCTGCCGCGGCTGCGGCAGGGACTTGCGGTCGATTTTTCCATTTGGTGTCAATGGCATGGCATCCAGCGGAATCAGTACCGAAGGCACCATATGCGGCGCCAGCCGCTTCCCGAGCCATTCCTTAAGGGCCTGCGGAGCGGCCGCCTCTGCGTCCTCCCGCAGGGTATAGTACAGACAGAGCTGTTCATTTTTTACTGCGGCGGCAGCCTGACGGATTCCTTCGTGCTGCATGGCAGTGCTTTCGATTTCTCCAGGCTCAATCCGGTAGCCCCGCAGCTTCACCTGGCCGTCCATTCTTCCGAGACACTCCAAAAGCCCCTCTTCGTTGTATCTGGCCAGATCCCCGGTATGGTACATGGTAACGCCTTCTGCAAACGGGCAGGCTTCAAAGACCTCTGCGGTCTTCTGCCCCTGCTTCCAGTAGCCTCTTCCCACCTGAATGCCTGCGTAACAGAGCTCTCCTACTGCGCCCTGCGGCAGCAGCCGGTTCTGAGGATCCAGGATAAAGCAGAAGCCTCCCGGCATTGGCCTGCCCACCGGAATATTATGGTAAACTCTGCCCTTTTCCAGCGGATACAGGGCGGCTACATTGGTGCACTCCGTCGGGCCGTAGCGGTTGATGATCTGGGTGGTTTCACTGACCACTCCGGTCAGAGGCTCGCCGATGCAGGTGACATAACGCTGCTTCAGCGGATAGTTTGCCATCATGAGACGACCCATGGAGGTGGTAAATCCCCCTCCGGTAATGCCTTCCTTCTCCAGGAACTGGTAGATTCTGTCTGGATCCTTTCGGATTTCCTCCGGCATGATGCAGATGCAGGCTCCGGAAGAAAGCACCGGGAACACGTCTTCGATATGAGAATCGAAGGAGAAGGAGAAATGCAGGCCGATGCGGTCCTGCGGCGTCAGCCGGTTCTGCCGGCGGGTGGCCTCGGTGAAGTTCAGAAGGCCTGCGTGATGCAGCATCACACCCTTCGGGGTTCCGGTAGAGCCGGAGGTGTAAATCATATAGGCAAGACCTGCAGCGTGAGCCTGCGGCTTTTTCTGCGGAATCTCCGGGTTCTGCTCCCGGGCCGCACGAAGTGCTTCCTTTACAGAGGCTTCCGTCAGAACCAGAGCAGCCTGAGAGTCTGTGAGCATGTACTGCACACGCTGGGCCGGATACTCCGGATCCACCGGCACATAGGCTGCGCCGATCTTGTGGATGGCCACAATGGCAGTAATAAACGCGGTTTTGCGGTCCATGTTCACTGCCACAAAATCTCCGGCACCGGCTCCCTGCTGAAGGAGCCAACCGGCCACTGCGTCGGATCTCTGATCCAGCTCCTTATAAGTAATGGTTTCCTCCGTATCGGAAACTGCCGGCCGGTCTGCAAAATCTCTTACGGAAGCTGCAAACAGATCCAGCCAGGTGCCCTTCAGCTCCCAGGTGATGTCCGGACCCTTTGAAAGCCGCAGGATCTCTTCCTTCTCTGCCTCATCAAGAAGCGGAAGGGTTTTCAGAGGCTGATCCGGGCAGCGGGTCACCCCTTCTGCCAGGGTGCGGAAGAGCTGTTGTACCCTGCGGATTTCTGCGGCGCTGTACTTTGACGGGTCGTAGTTCATGCGGACACAAAGCTGCCCTGCTTCATCCATCCATGCAGTGAGATCCAGTTCCCCGAAGAATTCCTCTTTGCAGAGGACCTCCTTCATTTCAAAGCTGTACGTACCGCAAGCCTCCTCAGATGACCGGCCGCTGTCGTAGTTCTCAAAGGCCAGCACCGATGAAACCAGAGGACCCCGGAAGGCTGCAGCATTCTGGATTTCTGCGAGACCGCAGTCATCGTAGCGGCTGCTGTCTGCCGTCTGCTGCTGCAGAGTGCGCAGCAGCTGGCGGGCGGTGGTTCCTGCACCGGTCCTTACCCGGACCGGAACGGAGTTGATCATAAAGCCCACCAGACGGCTGACATCGGTGTGCTGAACCTTGTCCCGGCCGGATACGACCTTTGCAAATACCGCATCATCCGTTCTGCTGTAGCTCTGAAGCACAAGTCCCCAGAGCATTTCCACCCCGTTGGCCATGGTTGCCCGGGCAGACTGGCACAGAGCCTGCAGATCTCCCGTCAGGGCAGGATCAAGCACGAGAAGTGCCGTATCTGCGGTGCTGTCTTCCCGGCGGATCTCATGTTCAAAGAACGGAACTGCGGTCCGTTCCTCAAAGCCTGCAAGCAGGTTTTTCCAGTAATTGAGGGACTGCTTCCGATCCCGGTCAGCCATCTCCCGGACCGCAGCCTCATAGGAGCCTGCAGTCTCCGGTACAGCCCGGAACCGGGCTGCTGCGTCTTCGTCCTGATTCATGGCTTCCTGAAGGAACTGCTGAAAATCATTCATATAGACATCGGTGCACCAGCCGTCCACAATAATGTGATGGACCGCAAGGAGCAGATAGCAGCTGCTGTCTGACAGGGCTGCGCAGGTAAACTGAAGCAGGGGCTTTCTCTGAAGATCAAAGGCCGTGTCAAGAAGCTCCTGCCGAAGCTGCATCACCCTGCCTGCAGGATCCGGATCCTTTGTAAGATCCAGCATGGTCAGTCCCGGCATGCGGTCGGTAATGGCCTGCCGGCTGGTCTGAACCCCTTCGTATACAATGGCGGTCCGCAGAACCTCATGGCGGCGGGCCAGCCGGTCAATGGCACGGCGAAGCTGCCCCTGGGTCGGAAGCACATTGAGCTGATAGATGTCCACAATGCGGTAAGCGTGGGACTGAGGCTCGGAGATATGCTTCAGCAGCATAGCCTCCTGCAGCGGCAGCAGCGGATAAATCCGCTGAAGGGTTTCACCCCGTGCGGCAAAATCTGCAGATACCGTCTGGAATTCCTCCGGACTCCATGCCGTTTCCCCCAGGTCGGATGCTGTAATAACCGGCTCGTTGCACTCTGCAAGGGCATCTGTCAGGTCATTCAGTCCCTTTATAAGATCACTTCCAAAGTTTTCCATCTGCTGTAGTGTATAAGCCTCAAGGGCATAGCGGACAGACAGAAGGAAGCGGCCTTCCTGAATGACACAGTTCACCGTGAGATCCGTTCCGAACACGTTTTCCGGCGCAATGGAGCTTCCTGCGGAAATTCCGGCCGTGGAGCGGAAGTATGCTTCTGTATCGGAGGCCTCCTCCATTTCCCCTAAATAGTTCAGGGTCATCTGAGGACCCCGGCGGGTGCGCAGCAGCTCTGTTTCTTCCCCGTCCATCCAGCGAAGCACCTGATATCCGATGCCGTTTGCAGGAATGGAGCGGATGCTTTCCTTGACCCGGATCAGGTCCTGAAGTGGAATGCCCCGGATTCCTGAGAATACCAGCGGATATACGGAAGTAAACCATCCCACGGTGCGGTCCAGATCAATGCCTGCTCCTGTATCGTCTCTTCCGTGGCCTTCCAGTTCTACGGATACTGCGCTCTGCCCCTTCATGAAGCAGAAGCTTTCCGCTGCTGCAGTGCAGATCAGATCTCGCAGGTCTGCTCCCGCTGCATTGGCCTTTGCGGCCGTCAGACGGCCGGTTTCTTCTTCGGACATGGAAAATTCCATTTCCCGGAAGTTTCGTTCTCTGTCCATACATTCGGACGTTGGAAGGGACATGATTTTTTTCTGCATGTTCTGCCAGAAGGAAAGCTGGCGCTGCAGGGCTGTGCTGCTGCAGAAGCTGCGCAGAGCTTCTGCGTATTCCCGGTAGCTGTGAGTCTTGTAAGGCAGACGGATGGCCTCTCCTGCCTGTGCCTGGCCGTAAGCCAGCTCCAGATCGGAAAGAATGATTCTCCAGGACACGCCGTCCACAATGCAATGATGTGCGCAGAGGAACAGAAGGTCCTCTTCTCCTGTGTGTATCAGTGCAGCACGAAGCAGAGCTTCGGAAACCGCAAGCTCTTTTTGTATCTTTTCACAGATT
>JBJFFZ010000014.1:0-23815 GCA_051892195.1 Anaerovoracaceae bacterium | reverse complement strand
AAAGGCATCTATATTGCTGTCCTGATGGGAATTGTTCTGCTTTATTTCGGATCAGCATATGTTACTGAATTTCATATGTCTGAAGGTCTTGCATCATTTCCTGGAGCTCTTTCATGGATTGGAAAAAATCTTATTCCTGATGATCAGGCAATCAGCCGAATACCCAAAATATTGTCCATGCTTTTGGAAACCACGCTGCTTTCTGTTGCTGTAACTGTCAGTGCAGCTGTCTGTGCATTTATGTTCAGCCTGCTGGGAACACGTACCACAAAAATTAATCCTGTAATTGGGAAAATGGTTCGTGTTGTTGCCGCTTTTTTCAGAAATGTCCCTGATGTTGTATGGGCTATGATTTTAATGTTTTCATTTGGACAAAACATATTGACAGGCTTTCTTGCTCTGTTCTTTACCACATTCGGTTTACTTACAAGGGCTTTTATTGAAACAATCGATGAGGTTAGCTCCTCTTGTGTCGAAGCGCTGAATGCAACCGGTGCAAATTTCATTCAATGTGTATTTCAGGGCATTATTCCATCATCACTTACAGGCATTGTTTCCTGGGTGCTGTACATGATAGAAACAAATATCAGAAGTTCTACACTAATAGGCATGCTGACTTCAACAGGGATCGGCTATTTGTTTGATATGTATTATAAAGGGTTACAATTTCCATCGGCAGGACTGATTGTTTTCTTTATGGTCATTTTGGTGATTGCAATTGAAGGTATTTCAAATAAGGTAAGGAGAGTGATTATGTAATGAATGCGAGTACAATTACTGATTTCGGCGGATTAGAAAGAACGATAAGCGGTAAGATCCGAATTTCTGCTAAAAGTAAAAGTAATTATGCAGTCAAACTCCTTGTCATATCCCTTGCAGCCATATCCGCAGTGGCATTTTTTACCTTTGACTATAAAAACATTGATTTGGGTCAGACGATTGCTGATACCTTTGCAAATTTTAAAACAGTATTCCTGGCACCACAGCTTTCCAGAACGGGTTTGACAGAACTTTTATATCAGCTGTTAGTCACTTTCTGCCTCGGAGCATTATCTACTGTATTCGGAATGATATTGGCTTTTTTTTGCTCTCTTCTTTGTGCAAAGAATATTTCCAATCCTCATGTAGCTAATATCATGAAAAGTGTGGTTGCGCTGGTGAGAGCAGTGCCCACTGTGCTTTGGGTATTGATATTTGCTGTTTCGGCAGGACTTGGAAGTGTTGCCGCAGTTGTGGGCCTGACATTTCACAGTTTCGCATATCTTACAAAGGTGTATTCGGAGGCAATTGAAGAAATTGATGACGGAACAATAGAAGCGTTAAGATCAAGCGGTGCGGATTTCTGGCAGATTGTGACGCAGGCAGTTTTGCCGTCAAGCATAAGCTATATGGTTGCATGGACATTCATGAGATTTGAAATCAATTTTACAAATGCAGTTGCAATGGGGGCTGCTGCAGGCGCAGGAGGAATCGGATTTAACCTCTACATGGCAGGCAGCTTCTATTTTGATCTGAGAGAGATGGGGGCGCTGACATACATTGTTGTAATTACGGTTGTCCTCCTGGAAATGGGCTCCACCAAAATAAAAGAAAAAGTAAAATGATGTTTGATCGAAGAGGTTTTGTGTATGCAACAGGAGATTATGATAAATAAAAATCCATTCGATGTGATAAATAAAATATCAGTCAGGCATAAGATAAAACGCTTTATGCTCGTGTGTGATGCTGCATTCGAGTCACTTAGCACATGTGATGAGTATGGAAAAATAGAAAACATTGCTGTGACATTCAATTCCTTTTCCTCAAATCCGTTATACGATGAGGTTTGCGAGGGTGTAAAACTATTTAAATCCGGGAGATGTGACGGAATTATAGCTATAGGCGGTGGCAGTGCAATCGATACGGCAAAGTGTATTAAAGCATTTTCAAAAATGTCAGACAACGAGCTTTATTTGACACAAAAATTTCCTGAAAATGATACGCCATTTATTGCGGTACCTACAACTGCCGGAACAGGCAGTGAATCAACACGGTATGCTGTTGTTTACTACAAGGGCGAAAAGCAGTCGGTTACGGATGATACTCTGATTCCTGATTATGCTCTGATTGATGCGAGAAATTTACAGACCCTTCCTCTTTATCAGAAAAAATGTACGATGCTGGATGCACTGTGTCAGGGAATTGAATCGTGGTGGTCAGTAAATGCAACTGAAGAAAGCCGTATTATTTCGCAGAAGGCAGTTGCTATGATTATGGAAAATACAGGTGGTTATCTTATTGGAGATCAAGTGTGTGCGGATAATATGATGATCGGATCGAACCTTGCCGGACAGGCAATTAATATTACGCAAACTACGGCAGCGCATGCAATGAGTTATAAGCTGACGAGTCTCTATAAGATACCTCATGGCAGAGCAGCCTTTGTATGCCTGCCTTATGTGTGGGAATATATGATAATGAATTCAAAAGATAATAAGAATCTTATGCAGGTATTTAAAGACATTGCCTGTACATTAAAGTGTAAAACGCCGTTGGAGGCAGTTGAATTTCTGAAAAAAATGAATCGAGAACTGTTCCGTGAAGAAAGTATAACTGTCAATTTTGAAGATATCCCTTTGCTTGTACATTCAGTAAATGCTACACGTCTCAAGAACAATCCGATCATACCCAGTAAACAGAATCTTGTCTCACTTTATACAGACATTTTGGGGGAATTTTCCAGTGGGAATATTACAGTTTTGAAATAATCGTTACTATGATCTTTACTCTTTTTTATTCATGAGGAATGGGCTCTATGGTAAGTCAGAAAGAATACAATTCTTTGGATGAATTGTCCGAGTTACAGATTTACTGGAAATTGTTCAAAAATATAGTTTTAATCAGTGCATGCACTTTTGGAGGAGGGTTTGTAATCATTGGGATGATAAAACAGAAATTTTCAGAAAAGCTGCACTGGATATCAGAAGACGAAATATTGGATATGACAGCAATCGCACAGTCAGCACCGGGGCCTTTAGGTGTTAATATGGCAGTTATTACCGGTTATCGTATCCGCAAAATACCGGGCGCACTTATCTGTTCACTGGGAGCAGTACTGCCTCCGTTGATTATAGTTTCAGTTATTTCTGTATTTTATAATCAGTTCCAGGACAATGCGATTATCGCATGCGCGCTTCAGGTCATGAGAGCAGGGGTTGCTGCAGTCATTGTCGATGTAGTTGTTAATCTGGCATCCAACATATTCAGGAAGAAAAATGTTCTGTGGATTATAGTAATGATTGCTGCATTTGTTGCTAATGTGTTTTTCAAGGTCAGTGTAATCGTTCTTATACTGATTTGTTCGGCAATTGGGTTATTCTATAGCATTATGACAGGAGCGGGAAAGGGCAAATAAATGATATATTTGAAGCTTTTCTGGTCATTTTTTCAAATCGGGCTTTTCAGTTTCGGGGGCGGTTATGCAGCTATGCCTTTGATTCAGAGTGAGATTGTGGAAAAGAATCAATGGATGAGAATGAGTCAGTTTGCGGACTTGATTACAATGGCGGAGATAACACCGGGATCGATTGTGGTGAATTGTGCTACTTTTGTGGGACATCAGATTGCGGGACTGCCGGGTGCGGTCGTGTGTACTTTAGGATGTATTTTCCCTTCGATCCTCATTGTCCTTGCATTATCTTGCATGTATATGAAATTCCGTAACCTGAGTATTGTACAGGGAGTGCTCATTGGACTGCACCCGACAATCGTTGCCATGATTGCATCAGCCGCTCTTTCATTACTTTTGCTTGCGCTTTTCAACACATCGCTTTCAGAAATGGTAATATCCGATTTTCGATTTGTGGAGGGTGCGATATTTATAGCGTGCCTTGTACTTCTGCGGAAGTTCAAGGTGAATCCGATAGAGATTATCTTTGGATCTGGGATTATTGGAATAGCAGTGTATTTGTTATTGAACTGCAGAAACTAAGTGAACAAAAAAATCAATGAGTCAGATCCAGATTTTTGTCCACACCTGTAGATTGTAATTTGTTATGTCGTATAATACAATTTTACAAGAATTCGCGGCTCTCCAGAGGGCAGAGCTTTTTTGTTCTGTATTCTTAAAAAGAATCTTGCTTGTTACAAGCAAGTGAAAGGATAACTCTTATGACAAGAGGCTATCGCTTCCATTTATTCGTGCGACAGCCCCGGGTTTAACTGATGTTATTCAACTGCCTTTACGTTTACAGCTCTCATCTTGTCTGCATTTTTAGGATCCGGTTCTGTTTCAAACGTAACCTTCTGTCCTTCGTTTAAGGTTCTGAAACCATCTGCGATAATGGAAGAAAAATGAACGAATACATCCTTTCCGGTTTCGCCGTCTTCAATGAATCCGTAACCTTTTTCTGCATTAAACCACTTTACTGTTCCGTTGTTCATAAGAACACCTCCTGAATCAACATTCCCCAAAGAAATAAAACTGTAAATCACCGATGCCTTTGATCTTCAGAAAATGTGAATCATCGGACATGCTGTTTTACCGTAATATTATACGATTAATTTCGGGCCTTGTCAATTTTTATTGAATCCGGGTGATTTTGTTTGAAATAGTTGAGTTAAAAATATTTGATTCTCCGTTTTACAAATAACCCCGGGGTGGATATAATCATATGAGATACGAGCAAAATATTTCTGCCGGCAGAGCCGGCGCAGCATATACAGGAGGTTTGACAAAATGAAGAAAAATATTTATGCAGAAATGCTGGAGCGGATTGCAGAAGGGGAGAGTGTTTCTCTGAATACAAATATTACCGGCAGCGAAGGGAACATTTCCGAGGGGCTTACCCGGTCTTTAGGGGAAGTAGAGGGCACCGTGGATGCAAAGGGCAACAACATGGTGGCGCCGGTTGCAGTGAAGTCCGGGGAGGATTTCTTCCTGCAGGAGCCGATTCTTCCAAAGGAACGTCTGATCATTCTGGGAGGGGGACACATCGCGCTTCCTGTATGCGAATTTGCTGCAAAGTGCGGCTTCAGCGTGTATGTATGCGATGACCGGCCTGCTTTTGCAAACGAGGAGCGCTTCCCGTGGGCGGCCCAGGTGCTTTGTGACACCTTTGAAAACAGCATCGAAAAGCTGAAGATTACCCCTTATGACTATGTGGTGATCATCACAAGAGGCCATGTGCATGACGGAGACTGCCTGAGAGCGATTCTGCCGGGCAAGCAGCCGACGTATCTGGGGCTCATCGGCTCCAGGCGCCGGGTGAAGGGACTTCTGGAAATGCTGGAGGCGGAAGGCTACAGCCGGGAAAACATGGACCGCATCTGCACGCCGATCGGTCTGAGCATCGGTGCGGTGACTCCGGAGGAGATTGCAGTTTCTATTCTCTCTGAGATCATTGCGTACAAGCGTCTGCCGGAAAACAATAAGGACGGCTCCCGCTATGTGAACGCATCGGATCTGGATATGGAGATCATCGAATATCTGGCAGAAAACCACGATCCAAAGGCCATCGTTACGGTGATTCAGACAAAGGGCTCTACACCGAGAGGGGCAGGAGCCAAGATGGCAGTGAGCCCGAGAGGTCAGGTAACCGGAAGCATCGGCGGCGGCTGCAGCGAGGGCGCTGTGATCCGGGATGCCATCGACATTATCGGAACAGGCACCTACAAGACGGTCTTTATCGATATGACCGGCGAAGTGGCAGAGTCTGAGGGAATGGTCTGCGGCGGTGTGATGTACGCCCTCATCGAGGACGGCACGGAAGCATAGCACAGGAGAAGCACATGAAGGATTTTATTTACGCCGACAATGCGGCAACCACCCGCATGTCAGAGGAAGTGCTTGAAGCCATGCTGCCGTATTTTAAAGAAAAGTACGGAAACGCTTCCTCCGTGTATAAATTTGGCAGGGACAATCACCAGGCCATCGAAGGAGCCAGAAAGACCATGGCGGCTCTTCTGGGGGCAAGCCCCATGGAGATCTTCTTCACCTCCTGCGGCACCGAATCCGACAACTGGGCCCTGAAGGGGACCCTGCGCCGCCTCTCGGCGGCAGAAGGAAAGCGTCATCTCATTACCACGGCCATTGAGCATCATGCCATCCTGCATTCTGCTCAGACTCTGGAAAAGGAGGGCTTTGAGGTGACATACCTGCCGGTGGACTCCATGGGAAGAGTCTCGCCGGAGGCAGTGAGGGAAGCCATCCGGCCGGATACGGCCCTGGTGTCTGTGATGTACGCCAACAACGAGGTGGGCACCATTCAGCCTGTGGCCGAAATCGGCGCCGTCTGCCGGGAGGCGGGGGTGCTGTTTCATACCGATGCGGTTCAGGCTGCAGGGGTGATTCCCATCAATGTAAAAGAACAGAACATCGATCTTCTGTCCATGTCCGCCCACAAGTTCAACGGCCCCAAGGGCATCGGCCTTCTGTACTGCAGAAGAGGCGTTTTTCCGGACAACTTTATGGACGGCGGCGCTCAGGAGCGGGGACACCGGGCAGGAACAGAAAATGTAGCATATATCATCGGGATGGCAAAGGCCTTTGAAATTGCCTGCAGCGAGATGGAAAGCAAGGCCCGGCGCCTTTGTGCCATGAGGGACAGAATCGCAGAGGGGCTTCTGAAGATCCACGATTCCCGGCTCAACGGCGATCCCGTAAACCGTCTTCCGGGCAATGTGAACGTCTCCTTTGCGAAGGTGGACGGCCAGTCCCTGATCTTTGATCTGGATCTGGAAGGAGTTGCCGCTTCTTCCGGCTCCGCATGCTCCTCCGGGTCTCTGGATCCGAGCCACGTGCTTTTAGCCATGGGGATTCCCTATGAAATGGCCCACGGCTCTGTGCGGATCTCCCTGGGACGCTACAACACCGAAGAAGAGGCTGACCGGATCATCGATGCAGTCACCAGAGTGGTTGCGGGACTTCGGGGCGAATGATCCCCGGGGATGCGCCGGCTCCGCGCGGCATATCAGCCGGAAAATAAGAACAGCAACGCAAAAATAAAGAGAGGGCAGAGCTCCCCGGGATCAAACCCGGCAGAGCATCTGCCCTTTGTTTCTTTATGGGAGGAGTTTCAGCGCAGAGCGCTGCTTTCCTGTACAATCATTTCATTGATTAATCGATGATAAAACCCTTGCAGGTCTGTCTGCGGCCTTCCAGAAATCCCGGAATGGCGTTAAAATCTCTGGAACGGACGATTTCCACCAGAGTCAGGTAGTTGTCAGGAAGCGCATCGGGCATTCCCTGCTGGATGGACGATTCGATGGAGGCTCTCCGCGAATACTTTGAGATCCGGTAGATGAGATTATCCAGCTGCATCATCATAGGATTTCCTGACATTTCTCCCAGAAAATAGTTAAAGTCCATGCTGGCCTTGTACTTTGCATCCAGATCCATGCTGTCGTCGTGCATGGCTTCGCGGAACCGGAGCCCCAGCTCCTGAAGATGATCAATATCCTCGTCGGAAGCGTGCTTCATGGCCAGGTACATGGCGGACATGGTGCAGGTGAGCCGGAATTCCAGAAAGTCATCCTGATTGCCCTGAGCTGCCAGAATTCCGTAGATCATAGGGTCAAAGAGCTTCTGCTGGAAGGATTCCACCACAAAGGTTCCCTCCGGACGCCGGATCTCCAGAATCCCGAAGGCGACCAGCACCTTGATGGCCTCTCTTACGGCATTTCTGCTGACCCCCAGCTTTTCGCTGAATTCCACCTCGGTAGGGATCTTGTCCCCGGGCTTCAGCTCTCCGCTGATCAGCGCTTCTGTGATCCGCTCCACCAGTATTTCTGCGATGGAGCCTTTCGGCAGCGGATCAAATAGTTTTCCATCATTCATATCGATAATATCCTCCGTGGAGTTTGGTTTCTGAAATACCTCATAGATGTAATTATAGCAGAACTGCGGAATTATTTCATGAGCATTTCGGCAACCTTATAGATGTCTCCCGCACCCATGGTGATCACAACATCTCCCGGCTGGGCATTGTTGCGGACAAAGGTGGCGATCTCCTCCAGACTGCTGAAGTAGTACGCTTCCTTTGCCGGCTGCTGTTTTTTGATCTCCGTCACCAGCTCCTTTGAGCTGATCTTGTAGATGTTCTTTTCCCGGGCGGCGTAGATCTCCGCCATAATCAGCACATCCGCATCGTCAAAGGCGGCTGCAAACTCCTGAAACAGCGCCATGGTACGGGTGTAGGTGTGGGGCTGGAACAGACACCACAGCCTGCCGTGAGGCATGTTCTTTGCGGCTGCCAGGGTGGCGCGGATTTCTGTCGGGTGGTGGGCGTAGTCATCTATAACTTTTACCCCGTTTTCGGTGGTGCCAATCACATCAAAGCGTCTCTGGGTTCCCGTAAATTTTCCCAGGGTATCCCGGATCACGTCTGCAGTGACCCCTAAGGTGTAGCATGCAGCAAAGGCAGCAAGAGCGTTTGCAATGTTGTGCTCCCCCGGAATCTCCAGCTGGATGCGGCACAGCACGGCTCCGCCGTGAACCACATCAAAGGCAGGATACCCGTTGTTGTCAAAGCTGATATTTTTTGCACAGAAGTCACTGTTGTCTGTGAAGCCGAAGGTCACCACCCTTGTATCGATGGACTGCATGAGATTTGTCACAAAGGGATTTCCGTCAAAGGCCACAATAAATCCGTCTGCAGGAACCAGTCTGGAAAACTGGTCAAAGGAACGGACGATGTGGTCGATATCCTTAAAGTAGTCCAGATGATCGGAGTCGATATTCAGGATGATTTCGATCTTCGGGCGCAGGCTCAGGAAACTGTCCATATACTCGCAGGCCTCTGTGACGAAGTAATCGCTGTGGCCGATCTTTGCGTTTCCGTTGAACTCCGGCAGATTGCCGCCCACGAGAATGGTAGGATCTGTTCCTGCGTGCTCCAGAATCAGAGAGACCATGGACGTCGTGGTGGTCTTTCCGTGAGTTCCGGATACAGCGATGCTCGTGGCGTAATCCTGCATGAGAGCCCCCAGAGCCTCTGCCCGGGTGGCCAGCGGGATGCCTGCTTCTCTTGCGGCTATGATCTCAGGATTTTCCGGCGAAACAGCCGCAGAGTATACAAGCAGATCTGCCCCTGCAATATTTTCTGCCGCATGACCCTCGTAAACAGTGATTCCCTTTGAAATCAGGTGCTGAGTCACATCGGACATTTTCATATCCGACCCGGAGACCGTGTAGCCTCTGGAATGAAAGACCTCCGCAACAGCGCTGAGGCCGATCCCGCCGATACCGATACAGTGGATATGTTTATGATTTTTAATATCAAGCATTTTCGTGTTCCCCCTTTTGAATCACGCATGAAAGCGCGGATCAGTTGCCGCATTCAATACTGATCTGGTTAAAGATGCTGAGAATATCGTCCACCTGGGTGGAAGCCTTTTCTTCGCCCTTTTTGTCCAGAATAATCTCTCCCTGATGCATCATCAGAAGCCGGCTTCCGTACTCAACTGCATAGCGGAGATTGTGGGTGACCATAATGGTTGTGATCTTCTTTTCTCTTACAATTTTGTCTGTAAGCTCCATAATGATCTCGGCCGTCTTCGGGTCCAGGGCCGCCGTGTGCTCATCCAGAATCAGAAAGTCGATGGGCGTCAGCGTGGCCATAATCAGAGCCAGGGCCTGGCGCTGTCCCCCGGAAAGAGAACCTACCGGAATGTACATCTTGTCTTCCAGACCCAGATTCAGCGCCCGGAGCATTTCCCTGTATTCTTCGATCCGTTCCCTGTTGATGCCTCTGGTAAGCCCGTAGGCCTTTCCCTTGTTGTCCGCGATGGAAAGATTTTCGATAATGTTCATGCTGGGGCAGGTTCCCTTTGCAGGGTCCTGAAACACCCGGCCCATAAAACGGTGACGGAGAAAATCCTTCGTCCTGGTAATGTCCTTGCCGTTGATCAGAACGCTGCCTGCATCGATGCCGATGCTTCCGCAGATCACGTTGAGCATGGAGGTTTTGCCGGAGCCGTTGCTTCCGATGACAGAAACAAACTCGCCTTTCTCCACAGAAAGATTAAAATCCCTGTACAGGGTCTGTTCATTGACCGTCCCTGCGTTGTATGTTTTATAAATATGCTTTAATTCCAGCATGGGCTACACCTCCGTTCCTGAATTTCCTGAATCTGAAATTCTGTCTGCGCCCGAATCTGCAGAACCTCCCGGTGCACCGGCCCCGCCGGTGTCCTGCGGCCTGCCGGAAGCGTAATCGGCCGTCTTGATCCGGGTCTTTCGTTCCATGCTGATCACCAGGATTACAAGGAAGAGCACTGCGGTGATGAGCTTCAGGTCGGATGACGGCATGCCGATTTTGATGGCGATGGCCACGCATGCCTTATAGAGAATGGAGCCGATCACAACGCTGGTGGTGACCCGGACCAGCGTCACCTTCCGCAGAAGGCTTGTCCCGATAATCACGCTGGCAAGGCCGATGACCACTGTGCCGGGTCCCATGGATGCGTCGTAGAAACGCTGCTGCTGGGCATAGATGCAGCCTCCCAGCGTAACCAGAGCATTGGAGATGGCAAGGCCGATGATTTTCACCTTTCCCTGATCCACCCCGGAAGAGGTGACGATGGTGGCATTGTCCCCTACGGCCCGGAGCATAAATCCGGACTTTGTGCTCATGTACCAGTCCAGAAGGTATTTGGCGATGAGCATGACCAGCAGGATGACGATCACCGTCTTGAAAGACTCCAGAGGACCGATGAAGATTCCGTTGACAAAGTCATTTTCAAAAATCGTCTTTTTACCGTAGATCGGCAGATTTGCTCTGCCTGCGATGCGGAGATGAACGGTGTAGAGAGCCGTCATCATAATGATACCGGAGAGCAGATCACGTACCTTTAATTTTACGTGTATTAATCCGGTCAGGAACCCTACCAGAGCACCTGCAATACATGAGACGAGTACGGGAAGGAGCGGATTCATATCTCTGGAGATCATTGCTGCTGCAATGGCTGCCCCCAGCGGAAAGCTGCCGTCCACCGTAAGATCCGGGAAGTCCAGAATCTTGTATGTGATGTATACGCCCAGTCCCATGATGGCATATATCATACCCTGTTCGAATACACTTAAAATTAAACCCACGTGTAATTCCTCCTAAAGTAACCAGTGCTGCAGACAATCACACGGGCGGGATGGAACCCGCCCAGTGCTGTTGTCATATTCGCGTTCCGGGTCCGGGACCCGGCAATTCTGAAATGTATTTTGTCTGTTGTGAATTTATGCTTCGATTGTGTCGAACTTCTGAACTGCAGATGCTACATAAGCTTCGTCCAGTGCAAGGCCGATCTTTTCAGCGGCTGCAGTGTTGATGTAAAGCTCTGCTTCAGATGCAGTGATAAACGGTGTGCTTTCTGCAGTTGCTTCGCCCTTGAGGATCTTTGCAGCCATAATGCCTGTCTGCTTTCCGAGCTCAAAGTATTCGATGCCCATGGAAGCCACGCAGCCGCTCTTTACCTGCTCAATCTCGCTGCCGAAAACAGGGATCTTCTGTGCATTTGCCTTGTCCAGCACTGTCTGGAGCGCTTCTACAACGGTATTGTCTGTGAGGTTGCAGATGCAGTCTACCTTTGTCACCAGGTCCGCTGCGGCAAGATCAACATCGGCGATGGTGTTGATGCCTGTGTCTACGATCTCAAAGCCGTAGCCGGGAGCGAGCTCCTTGTAAGTGGCGATGGTGCTGACAGAATTTGCTTCACTTGTGGTGTAAAGGATCCCGATCTTCTTTGCTTCCGGAAGAATCTCGCGGATCATCTTCAGCTGTGCATCTACCGGAAGAATATCTGAGGAACCGGTGATGTTTCCGATGCCTGTGCCGTCTTCATTGGCAAAGCCTGCGGCAACCGGGTCGGATACTGCAGTGTAGACTACCGGAATGCCGGTGCCCATGGCTGCGTTGTAGGCAGAGCCTGCGCTCGGTGTTGCGATGGCGCAGATGAGGTCGACCTTCTGGGAAACAAATGCGTCGGCGATGGTTCCTGCAGTACCGGTATCAGTCTGGGCATTCTGGTAGGAAACCGTCAGATTGCCGGCTTCTTCACTGATGCCTTCTTCTGCGAGACCTGCGAGGAAGCCTTCGCGGCAGTTGTCTAAGGAACCGTGTTCCGCAAACTGCGAGATACCGATGGAGTAGCTTTCGCCGTCAGCGCCTGCAGCAGAACCGGAAGGGTCTGAGCCCTGGGAACCGCAGCCTGCAAAGGCGGCCAGAACGAGTGCGGAAGCAAGCACCGCACTGAGGGTTTTTCTGAGTTTCATGATTCATCCTCCTGACATGTTTTATGCTTTTTTCTTTTACCGTCCAAAAGCGGACGAATATGCAAGAATTATACATTTGATGCACCAAATGTGCAAGGCATTTTATTTCTTATTTAACCTTGTGCCTGTGTATCGATTGTTTTATAATGAGTTGGGCTGCGGGTTTTACGCAGTCGGATTGAAAAACGGGAGAAGATTCATAATGAACTGTAAAACAGCGATCGTTCTGGCAGCAGGTGCCGGAACACGTATGAAATCAGACCGGCCAAAGGTTCTGCACCGGGTTTGCGGCAGGCCCATGGTCACTCACGTCACTTCTCAGGCATCCCAGGCTGGTGCGGACAACATCATCGTTGTCATCGGACATGGAGGCGATCTCGTCCGGGAGACCATCGATGACGGCAGACTGAAGTTTGCTGTGCAGTCGGAGCAGCTTGGCACCGGGCATGCAGTCATGCAGGCCATGGGGGAGGTTCCTGCGGAAGGTGGCGTTTTTGTGCTGTGCGGAGATACCCCGCTGATTACGGCGGAGACGTTGAAGCGCTTCGCAGAATATCACGAGGCTTCCGGAAATGCAGTGACGGTTCTCACCGCCATATTTGACGATCCCTTCGGATACGGACGGATTATCCGCAACGGGGACGGCAGCCTGCGAAGGATTGTGGAGCAGAAGGATGCCAGTGAGGAGGAAAAGGCGGTAAAGGAGGTCAATGCAGGCATGTACTGCTTTGATGCGGCTTTCCTCAGAGAAAACATTACACGGCTCAGGAATGACAACGCCCAGAAGGAGTACTACATCACGGATCTCATCGGCATGGCCGTGGAATCCGGCGCAGGAGCAGGGGCTTTTACGGCTCCGGGGCCGGAGGAGATCATGGGCGTCAACAACCGGGTGCAGCTTGCGGCAGCAGCGAAGGTGATGCGCGGGCGCATCGCTCAAAAGCATATGCTTGCAGGGGTGTCCATTATTGACCCTGATTCTGTATACATCGAGCCCGATGTGGTGATCGGCAGCGACACCGAAATCTGGCCGGGTACGGAGCTTCGGGGCAGCACGGTCATCGGGACAGGCTGTGTCATCGGAAAAGACGCAGTCATCGAAAACAGCACCGTGGGAAACGGCACCAGCGTTCTCATGTCCGTGATTAAGGACAGCACCATCGGAGACGATACGCATGTGGGGCCGTTTGCATATATGCGTCCGGGGACTCATGTGGGCTCCGGCTGCAAGGTTGGAGATTTTGTGGAGCTCAAGAACGCAGACTTCGGGGACGGCTCAAAGGCGGCGCATCTGGCCTATATAGGGGACGCAGATGTGGGACAGGATGTCAATATCGGCTGCGGCGTCATCTTTGCCAATTATGACGGAGTTCACAAAAACCGCTCCGCCGTGGGAGACCGGGCGTTTATCGGAAGCAATTCCAACCTGGTGGCGCCGGTTCATATCGCCGAAGACGCTTATATCGCAGCGGGAACCACCGTTACCACCGACGTTCCTCCGGGAGCCCTGTGTGTTGGAAGGGCCCGGGAGACCGTGGAAGAAGGCTGGGTGGAAAAGAAAGGCCTGTCAAAGAAAAAGCGCTGATTATCAGTGATTTTAAATGATAAAACGTAAATCGCAATTAAACAATATATAGCAATGCCTACAAGAAAACAGAGGAGATACCGAAAATGAAAAATGGAGTATTCAGTGAATTTAAGATCTTCGCCGGCAACTCAAATACAGAGCTGGCAGAGGAAATCGCAGCCATCATGGGGAAGAGCCTTGGAAAGTCCACAGTAAGCAAGTTCAGCGACGGCGAAGTGTCCGTAAGCCTCTGGGAAACCGTAAGAGGCGAGGATGTCTACATCATCCAGTCCACCTGTGATCCTGTAAACGACAACCTCATGGAGCTTCTGATCATGATCGACGCCATGAAGAGAGCTTCTGCCGCAAGAATCAACGCAGTGATTCCGTATTACGGCTACGCAAGACAGGACCGCAAGGCCAAGGCAAGAGATCCGATCACAGCAAAGCTCACAGCCGATCTGCTCAGCGTTGCCGGTGCGGACAGAGTCATTACCATGGATCTCCATGCAGCGCAGATTCAGGGATACTTCAACATTCCTGTGGACCACCTTCTGGGAGGTCCGATCCTGGGAAGATACTTCAAGGAACAGATCAGAGAAGGCAAAATCGATGACAATGTCGTAGTCGTTTCTCCTGACCTGGGCAGCGTAACAAGAGCCAGAACCTTCTCAAACATTCTGGAATGCCCGATTGCCATTGTGGACAAGAGAAGACCGAAGCCGAACGTATCAGAAATCATGAACATCATCGGGGACATCGAAGGCAAGACTGCCATTCTCGTAGATGATATGATCGACACAGCGGGCACCATCACAAACGCAGCAAACGCTCTGGTAAAGATGGGCGCAAAGGAAGTTTACGCATGCGCCTCCCACGCAGTCCTCTCCGGTCCTGCCATTCAGCGGATTCAGGATTCTGCCATCAAGGAGCTGATCCTGCTCAACACCATTCAGCTTCCGGAAGAGAAGAAGATCGAAAAAATCAGGATGCTCTCCGTAGCGCCGATCTTCGCAGAGGCCATGAGAAGAGTATTCTCCAACGAATCCCTCAGCACCATCTTTGAATAGGAAATCCGGAAAACGGAAAACTTATTGCAAATCGCAAATAGGCGATCAATAAGCAAATAAGCAGTCAAAGGGAGGCCGAAACGTCAGCTCTGCTGACCCGCTTCAGAATCATATCGACCGCATGATGCGCATATACGTGTTATGCGGTCGTATGTTTAAGGAACAGAATAAGGCCCGGGCAGGGGGGCAGCCCCGCCGGACAAAAAAGCAGAAACAGGAAAAACCAGATGAAAATCATTGCAGGCCTGGGAAACCCAGGAAGAGAATACGAAAACACAAAGCACAACGTGGGCTTTTTAACCATAGATATACTGGCCGAAAAATACGGCATCAAAGTAAATAAAATAAAATTCAAAGGTCTGGTGGGAGAGGGCATGATCGGAAGCCAGAAGGTCCTGCTGGTGAAGCCTCAGACCTACATGAACCTCAGCGGCCAGTGCATCCGGGAGGTCATGGCCTTTTACAAGCTGGACCCGGAGGATCTTACCGTGATCTATGACGACATCGACCTGCCTATGGGCAATCTCCGTATCCGCAAGAAGGGCAGCGCCGGAACCCACAACGGCATGCGCTCCATCATCTACGACCTTCAGGAGGACGGATTCCCCAGAATCCGCATCGGCATCGGCGGAGAGCGGAAAGGCGACCTGGCGGATTACGTCATCAGCGGGTTTCACGGAGATGACAAAAAGACCATCGAAGACGCCATCGTAAAGGCTGCAGATGCAGCCGCATGCCTGGCGGAGCACGGCGTGGACCGGGCCATGGCGGATTTCAATACAAAAACCCAAAAGAAGAAAAAGCAGAAAGAAGGGCCGGAGCCAGCCGGCCCGGAGGAGGCTGCAGGAGCAGCCGGAACAGGAGGAGGCCATGAACCAGACAACTGTTAAAAATCTTCTGGAAAATTTATGCGAATCTCAGACCGCAGGAATCCGGTCGGTATCCGGCATTACCGAAGACCAGACCGCATATATTGCAGCCGCAGCCGCGGCTGAATCCGGCCGTCAGATCATGATCGTGACGGCTTCCTACGAAAGAGCAAAGCAGATGGAGGAGGCCCTGGCCTGCTTTGGAGCCGGAAGCACCATCCGGGTCCTTCCGGAAGAGGAACGGAGCCTCTTTGTATATGAGGCAAAGAGCAGAATGCTGGGACATCAGCGCATCGAGGGACTGTCGGCAGCCCTGTCCGGCGAGGCGGGCATCTTTGTGGTTCCGGCCATGGCAGCCTGCAAGGGCATGTGCTCTCCGGAGCAGTTCCGGGATGCCCAGATTCATATCCGTCTGGGGCAGGACATTGACTTTGAGGATATCCGCAGCCGTCTGACCGAGATGGGCTATGAGCGGGTGGAAATGACCGAGGTGAAGGGACAGTACAGCATCCGGGGCGAAATCATCGACATTTTTCCGCCGGATCTGGACAATCCGGTGCGGATCGATCTTTTTGATACAGAGGTTACAGATCTGAAGCAGTTTGATCCTCTGACCCAGCGTTCCATGGGGGCCCTGGAGAAGCTGACCGTTTCTCCGTCCATTGTGCCTCCGCCGGAAAGTGAGGAACATGCATCCTGCTTCTGGGACTACCTGAACGAAGACGCCATGATCTTTGCCGATGACTGGGACAGAATCTGCGAGCAGCGGGATCTGGCGGACCGGGACTGGTCCGCAGGGGCAGGAGATTCAAAGGAAGGCTCCGTATACCGCGACCGCAATGAAGTCTTTGCGGATCTCACGGATCTGGGCCGGGCCATGGCAAAGCGCACCAGCCTTCTGACCATGCCGTTTCGGAAAACGCCCCTTCACATTGACAGAGTTGCGGATATGATCAGCATCAACTGCATGGCGGCGCCGGTATTTAACGGAAGGATGGACACCTACGGCAGCGAGCTTCGGAGGCTCCTGAAGGAAGGCTACGAGATTCATGTCATGTGCGCCACCGCAGAGCGCAGAAAGAATCTGGAGGACTTTGCCCGGCGGGACGAAATCGAGGGAACCATTCACTATGAAGAGGGCTTCTTAAGAAACGGGTTTTATTTCACCTCCGACCTTCTTGCATATATTTCCGACAGCGACATCTTCCGGACCGCAAAGAAAAAGAGAAGGAAAAAATCCTCCGGCGGAAAGCAGATCAAGGCCTTTACGGATCTGAAGAAGGGCGATTATGTCGTACACGAAAATCACGGCATCGGACGGTTCGTGGGGATTGAGCCTCTGGTGGTGGAAGGAATCCGAAAGGACTATATGACCATCCAGTACGCCGGAAAGGACATTCTCTACGTTCCGGTGGAACAGATGGATCTGATTCAGAGCTATATCGGCTCCGGAGGGGAAGCCCCGAAGGTCAACAGGCTCAGCAGCGGGGAATGGAAAAAGACAAAGTCAAAGGCCCGGGCGGCCATTGCCAATATGGCGGAGGAGCTGGTGCGGCTGTCCGCAGAGCGGATGGTGGAGGGAGGCTATTCCTTCGGGCCGGATACTCCGTGGCAGCGGCAGTTTGAGGAAATGTTCCCTTATGAGGAAACGGCAGATCAGCTCCGGTGTATTGAAGAAATCAAGACGGATATGGAAATGCCGTGGCCTATGGACCGCCTGCTGTGCGGCGATGTGGGCTTCGGAAAGACCGAGGTGGCGGCCCGGGCCGTGTTCAAATGCATCATGGAGGGCAAGCAGGCAGCCATTCTGGTGCCTACCACGATCCTGGCAAACCAGCACTACCACACCTTTGTAAAGCGCTTTGAAAACTTCCCGTGCACGGTGGACCTGCTGTGCCGCTTCCGCAGCGAAGCCCAGCAGGCGAAGACCATCGAGAAGGTAAAGGACGGCAGCGTGGATATCCTCATCGGAACCCACCGGATGCTGTCCGAGGACGTGAAGTTTAAGGATCTGGGCCTCCTGGTCATCGATGAGGAGCAGCGCTTCGGGGTGCAGCATAAAGAAAAAATCAAACAGATAAAGAAAAATGTGGATGTCCTGGCAGTTTCTGCTACGCCCATTCCACGGACGCTGCACATGTCCCTGTCCGGCATCCGCAAGATGAGCACCCTGGAGGAACCGCCGGAGGAACGGTATCCGGTGCAGACCTACGTCATGGAACAGGAGGACCGGCTGATCCGGGAGATCATCCTCCGGGAGATAGACCGGGGAGGCCAGGTGTTCGTGGTGTTCAACCGGGTCAAAGGGATCAATCAGGTGACCGACGGCCTGCGGCATCTGGTGCCGGAGGCGGGAATCCAGGCGGCCCACGGGCAGATGGCGGAGGGAAAGCTGGAGGACATTATGCAGTCCTTTATGGACCACGAGTTTGATGTTTTAGTGTGCACCACCATCATCGAGTCCGGCATCGATGTTCCAAATGCCAACACCCTGATCATTCTGGACGCCGACAACTTCGGACTTGCCCAGCTGTACCAGCTGAAGGGCAGGGTGGGGCGCTCCAACCGGGCGGCTTACGCATATTTCATGTACAAAAAGGACAAAGTACTCAGTGAGGTTGCCACAAAGCGGCTCCGGGCCATCCGTGAATTTACGGAGTTCGGCTCAGGATTCCGGATCGCCATGAAGGATCTGGAAATCCGGGGAGCAGGCAATATTCTGGGTACGGAACAGTCCGGTCACATGATGCAGATCGGATACGAGCTGTACTGCAAGCTGATGGATGAGGCAGTCCGCAGAATCCGGGGCGAAAAGATCTCCGAAGAGGAACTGGAGGTATCCATCGAAATCCGCACAGATGCGTATATTTCTTCCGATTATATTGAGGACGAAAAGCTGAAGCTCGATATGTACAAGCGCATTGCAGAAATCCGTTCTTCCTCCGACATGGCAGATGTTGCCGACGAGCTGACGGACCGCTTTGGACCGGTGCCTCCGGAAACCGTATCCTTAATGCAGGTGGCCTGCATCCAGTCTGTATGCAGAGCATACGGAATCCGCAGAATCTATCTGGAAGGAAACAGGGTATTCCTGGAATTTGTGCCGGAATACAACGGCCTGACACCGGAAGTCATCGCCCGGCTGTCAGAGGCCTGCGGCATGAAAATCATTATCAATGCAGGAAAAAAGCCTTACATCAGCATGACGTATTCTTCCTCAAAGAATCTGCTTGCAGAACTTCTGGAACTTCTGCTGACCTTTGATCCCCCGGCGCCTGCGCCGGAGCCTGATCCGCAGCCAGAGGCTGCGTCGGAGGAGAATCCGGAAGAGATTGATTTTCGTGCTCTGCGGGGAAGTTTCTTTGGGTTTCGTTGATAAAGAATCAGAATAATTGTATTTGAACGGGAATTGCCCGATACAACCACCGGATTATATGATAAAATGCAGGGGAATAAATGCACAGGAGGATCAGCGCCTATGAACCGATTATTTCAAAGAGTTGCAGCATGTTTTACTGTTGTATGTCTTCTGGCAGGGCTTTCTGCCTGCGGAAGCAGCTCCGGTGACGGATCCAGCGTTCTTGCGCAGGTGGAGGACCGGCAGATTACCGAGCAGGAGCTGGAGGAATTCAGCGCCATCAGCATGCAGATGATGGGCTATGATGCGGGGGCAATCACCGAAGAACAGAAGGAGCAGTTCCTGAACGAGCTGGTGGAAATCCAGGTGGTCCGGACATATTTTGAACAGAATGGACAGGATGTTTACGGAGATGAATTTGAGGAATCCGCTCAGAGCTTTGTGGACAGCGCCCACGAAAGCGCTTCGGATTTTCTGGAACAATACAATATTTCCGATGAAGCTCTGAAGGAATACTACGGCGGGCAGTTTGCTGTCAGCGCGCTGTTTATGGAGATTCAGAGCAGGTATGCTCAGGAGGACCTCTATTCCCTGGCAAAAGAATATTATGAAGAACACAGGACCGAGTTTGTAAACAGCGACGGGTCCTACGAGGAGCTGGACGATGTGATCCAGCCCGTGTACTATGCCCTTTACAGTGAGTTCTACCGGGAGCGGGTGGATGAACTGAAGGAAGGCATGGAGATCGAAATCAGGTAGACAGATTATGCACATACGAGAACATTTTATGACCATCACAAGGCACCGCCACAAGGTTATGTGGCTCTGCTTTCGGATCGGTCTTTACAGACAGGGGCTCCTTCATGACCTGGCAAAGTATTCCCTGACAGAGTTTCCAAAGGGATGCATTTATTATCAGGGAGACCGGAGCCCAAATAACAGGGAACGGGAAATGACAGGTGTTTCTCTTTCCTGGCTGCATCACAAGGGACGCAACAAGCACCATTTCGAGTACTGGCTGGATTACGACGAGACCCGGCCGGGCTGTGTGCGGGGGATGCAGATGCCCCGCCGCTATGTGGCGGAGATGTTCTGCGACCGGGTTGCCGCCTGCAAGATTTACGAAAAGGACCGCTACACTCAGGCCAGTCCGGTAAATTTCTTTTACCGCGGCATGGGGCGGTTTTTTATGCATCCCCAGACCAGAAGAGAGCTGGGCTTTCTTCTGACCTATATGGGCGAAAAGGGGGAGGATGCAGCCGTACATTACATACGGAATCACTATCTGAAAGGAGCTGCCGTCCCGGCAGACTACATGGAGCGGGATGCCGTGGACGGAAAGCCCCGGGAAGCATCGCACAAGCCTCTGTCAAAGGAGCGGATTTACATGTCCGAATTTGCGGAGCTTGACCCGGTTACGGGCATGATCATTCCGCCGAAATCATTGGATTTCTGATGGGGTGCGCCGCCCGGCGGCGCGGCAGGTCAGAGACTGCGGAGAACGGAGCTGCCTTTGATGCTCCGTTTTCATCATTCACGAGGTCGGTACTATGGGATTTACACATTTACATGTACATACAGAATACAGCCTTCTGGACGGGGCGGCCCGGATCGAGCCTCTGGTAAAGCAGGCGGCCCGGCTGGGCATGGATGCCCTTGCCATCACAGACCACGGGGTTATGTTCGGGGCGGTGGATTTTTACAAGGCCGCAAAGAAAGCCGGCATCAAGCCCATTATCGGCTGCGAGGTCTATACTGCAGCCAGGAGCCGGCTGGACAGGGATCCCGAACGGGACAAGCACCCCGGGCATCTGGTGCTTCTTGCCGAAAACAACGAGGGCTACCGCAATCTGATCAAGATCGTGTCCCGGGGGTACACCGAGGGCTTTTATTATAAGCCGCGCATCGACAACGAAGTTCTCCGGAAGTACAGCAAAGGCATTATTGCCACCAGTGCCTGCCTGGCAGGCAGAGTCCAGCAGGAGCTTCTCATGGGAAACTATGAGGGGGCCAAGCGGGAGGCCCTGGAATACGAATCCATTTTTGGAAAAGGAAACTTTTTTCTGGAAATTCAGGATCAGGGGCTTGCAGATGAGCACCGGATCAATCCCATGCTGATTCAGCTTTCAAAAGAGACGGGCATCGGCCTTGTGGCCACCAACGATGTTCACTACATCCGGAAAGAGGACGCGGAGTTTCACGATGTGCTGCTGTGCATCCAGACCGCTGCCTTTGTGGCGGATCAGGACCGCATGCGCTTTCCGAACCAGGAGTTTTACCTGAAATCGGAAAAGGAAATGCGCAGGATCTTTGCGGAAATACCGGAAGCAATCGACAATACAGAACGCATCGCCCGGCGATGCAATATGGAATTTGACTTTGACCATCAGCATCTGCCGGACTTTCATCCGCCGGAGGGGTACGACAACCGCTCCTATCTGCGGATGCTCTGTGAAGAGGGCGCTGTGCAGCGGTACGGCGTCATTACCCCGGAGCTTCGGCAGCGGCTGGAGTACGAGCTTCACACCATCGAAACCATGGGCTATGTGGAATACTTCCTCATCGTCTGGGACTTTATCAACTATGCAAAATCCAACGGAATCACCGTGGGGCCCGGCCGGGGGTCCGCTGCAGGAAGCATTGTGGCCTACAGCCTGAAGATCACGGATATCGATCCCATCAAGTACGGCCTGATCTTTGAGCGGTTCCTGAACCCGGAGCGGGTCAGCATGCCGGATATCGATGTGGATTTCTGCTATGTGCGCCGGGGTGAGGTCATCGACTACGTTGTAAAAAAATATGGCCGGGACCGGGTATCTCAGATTATCACCTTTAATACACTGAAAGCAAAGGCCGCCATCCGGGATGTGGCCCGGGTGCTTCAGGTTCCGTACAGCGAGGCGGACCGGATTGCAAAGATGGTTCCCTTTGACCTCCACATGACTCTGGACAAGGCTATCCAGGTAAATCCGGAGCTGAAGCAGGCCTATGAGACGGATCCTTCCGTCCGGCAGGTTCTGGATATTGCAAGGCAGATCGAGGGGATGCCGCGCAATGCGTCCACCCATGCGGCAGGGGTGGTGATCTCCAGGGACCCTCTGGACGATTATGTGCCCCTTCATATGTCAGACAAGGGCATTTCCGCCCAGTTCAATATGACTACCATTGAGGAGCTGGGGCTCCTGAAGATGGATTTTCTGGGCCTTCGGAATCTTACGGTCATTGCAGACGCCCTGGAGTCCATCCGGCAGATTCACGGAGAGACCATCGATTTCAGCAAAATGGAATTTGATGATCCCGAAGTGTACCGCATGATTGCAGACGGAAATACCCTGGGTGTCTTTCAGCTGGAGTCCGGGGGCATGACCCAGTTTATGAGAAATCTGGAACCGGACTGCTTTGAGGATATTATTGCGGGGATTTCCCTTTATCGGCCGGGGCCGATGGATTCGATTCCTGCTTATATTGCGAACAAAAAAAATCCTTCTCAGATCCGCTATGCGGATCCCCACCTGGAGCCTATTCTTTCTGTGACCTACGGGTGCCTGGTTTACCAGGAGCAGGTCATGCAGATCGTACGGGATCTGGCGGGGTATTCCTACGGAAGAAGCGACCTGGTACGCCGGGCCATGAGCAAAAAGAAGGCGGAGGTCATGGCGGAGGAGGAGCAGTACTTTGTATACGGAAAGCCCGGAGACGAAAAAAACCCGGAGGTTCCGGGATGCATCCGAAACGGAATTCCGGAAGCTGTTGCAAAGGAAATCTTTCAGGATATGGTCAAGTTTGCGGAGTACGCCTTCAACAAATCCCATGCGGCAGCCTATGCGGTGTTAGCCTATGAGACTGCATGGCTGAAAAAGCATTACCCTGCAGAATTTATGGCGGCCCTCATGACCAGTGTCAGCGGAGATGCGGGCCAGATCAACAAATATATCAGAAACTGCCGGGAACTGGGGGTGGAGGTGCTTCCTCCGGACGTCAATCTCAGCAATAAGAAATTCACTGTGGTGGACGGAGCCATCCGCTTCGGGCTCACCGGAATCAAGGGCATGAGCGAGCAGGCCATGGACGAGATCATAAGCAAGCGGGAGCTTCACGGTCCGGCAGGGGACCTGGCCTCCTTTATCCAGCGGATGGATGTGAGCCGGGTGAACAAAAAAGCCCTGGAAAACCTCATCAAGGCGGGAGCCTTTGACAGCATTAATGACAATCGTGCCCAGCTTATGACGGTTTATCAGAGTCTTCTGGATTCGGCCCACTCTCAGATCCGCAACAACGTGGCGGGGCAGATGTCCCTCTTCAGCGATTTCGGAGATGTTCTGGGACAGGCGGCAGGGGATGCGGTGGTGAACACCGCCATGCCGGATGTGAAGAATTTTGAAAAATCCGTGATCCTGGCCATGGAAAAGGAAGTTCTGGGAGTTTATGTGTCAGGCCATCCTCTGGATGATGTGGCGGAGCTTCTGAAGCAGAAGTGCTCTGTGGATACGGAAATGCTGTCCTCATTGGATCCGGAGGCGCCTTCCGGGGATCTCCGGGACGGCAGCAGAGTCATCATGGGAGGCATGATCCGCTCCAAAAGAACCATGATTACAAAGAAAAACCAGATCATGGCATTTCTGGAAATCGAAGATCTGTATGGCGTGGCGGAGGTCGTGGTCTTTCCCAGGACCTTCGAAAAGTACAGCCACATGCTGCAGGAGGACC
>JBJFFZ010000013.1:3224-6162 GCA_051892195.1 Anaerovoracaceae bacterium | reverse complement strand
ACTGCGGCCGGCCGCAGCCATACATATGCCACTCCATTTTCCGTCATAGTTTCACCCTTATACTGGTACGTGATTTCATAATATACAGCATATTCTCCGGCTTCTGTATACGCCGGGGCGGTCGTCAGGCTGCAGCTGTCTGCAGAAGTTCCATACCGAATCGCGGCACTCACTCCCGCTTCGGACAGATCCGAAACAGTGATTGTATGGGCCGCCCCGTCTGCCGGACCGGCATAGCTTGCCACTACAGACTTTGCTGCAATATATTCTGTTTCGGTGTATTCACAATCCGGACAGTATGACACAACCGCAAACCGCTGATGTCCAATCTGCGGCAGCACCTTCACCTGAAGCGTGTGCCGTTCCATTTCCGTTACGGTCTCTTTGTTGGTCCCGTAGCAGAATCCGCAGTAGGACCCATTCGTGACTGTCTTTTTATGGTAGGTGCTGTCTGCATATTCATACGTAATCTCCGGCTCCAGCGCTTCCCGGAATTCTGCTGCGCAGTCATACAGCCAGTACACGTTTTTCCCGTAGCTGTAGTCGGTCAGCTTCATGTTGGAGTTCATGGTGCCGCAGGTTTCACAGACGGCCTTTGTCCAGTGATATCCGGTATAGTACGCATCCACTCCCGGCGTTCCGTCCAGAATAGTTCCTGTTCCGTTTCCTCCTGCAAGGGTTCCGTCGGAATACCTTACATTTCTGCTCATTGCAGTTTCACCGGTACGGGTATACTCCGGCGTTCTCCATACGGAAAACGAAGTATCTTTCCCGCAGACTGCGCAGTTAAAGGTTTCCTTCGTTACTACTGCATTTGCGTCCAGTTCATTGGTCCGGTTGCTTGAGGTCATCCAGTGATCCGCAGGATCATGATAGCTGTTCTGCTGTGCCGCGAATGCGCACGGAACTGCAGAAAATGTCATAACCGCAGCCATTACCGATGAAAGGAGCCTCTTTTTCATATGTTTCAGATTCATAGATTTTTCCTCCATTGTCCGATAAATGACAAAACCGATGGGAGATGGTATCCGCACCGGTTTCTTTTCATTAATGCATCATTTCACTGTTTTTTGCCGCTCGTTCGGCAGTTTTTTCCATTGCACCGTCTGTCTTATGCTTCACAAGCTCGTCCGGCACGGGTGCGGCAACTACATCTTTTCCAAGGCGGATAAAGGCCTCCGGCTGATGAAAATGCTGCTCATACCGCTTCATCTGCTCGGGAGTCAGGGAGATAAAATGATCTTCTTCGACGCCGCATACAAAGAATGGGCCTGCGATTACATCATAGATTTCTCCGTTTTCATCCCTCAGGGCACGGTTCAGAGGAAGGCCTTCAATCTTTCCAGAATCATTGAGCACCACGGCCACATCGTCTTTAAACGGATAGACGACTTCGATCAGGCCATGCACCACAGCCTGAAGAGATTCAATATCCGTCCCGATCTGTGCCTTCTGCGGATAGTCTCCGGGATTTACAACAAGGACATCCATTTTTGAAGATGCGTGTTCCTGTGCCTCCATGCGCGCTTCGTAATCCACCGCACGTTCAAAGGTCTTTGTCTCTGCATCGTAATGATAGGCTTCATCCGACAGCACATCCTCCGCAGGCACTTCGGAAGCATTGACGGTCTGAACCATGTCGGTCAGTTCTTCTGCCCTCATACCGCAATCGTCCTTTACAAGGATCACTTCATGCACGGAGGATGGAAGAATAAAGTAGCTTCCGCCCAGCTTTTCGGATGCTTCCTCAAGAAACCCCGGGTAAGCGATTACGGAAGCTCCCTGAAAACCCCGCTCGTTGGATGCAACCCACAGCGCCGAAGGGACGGGAGGATACATTCCGTTTGTCATATCAGATAATACCTCATACATATTGCGAATCCTCGCAGGATTCTTCTTCGGTGCATAGAATGCTGCATCGGCTTTCATCTGCTCTTCGGAGACCCTCAGGCCCTTCAGAATACTGTCTGTTATCAGCAGTGAGGTCACAGCTTCTCCCGACTCTGCAGGCATGGAAAAACGATATACGACTGCGAGGTTTTCCATGCGTTCATGGGGAATGCTGCGCAGCATATCGCGATTGAGATCCGCAGAAATCACCTGCATGGTCAGCTTGTCCTTCATGTAGCTGTAATCAGTAATGCGCTGAATATCGAGTTCCGGCGTATGCTCGAATGCATCTCCGACCTGCGCACAGAGCTTTTCAAAGATTGCTTCATAGGGGATTCCGTCTTCAAGAGCGCGAAAGGCTGTGTGCAGGTTCAGCGTCACGCCTACCGGTGCACCCATTCTGCTTACAGTCAGCCCGGTATATGACTGATTCTGAATTCTTTCAACGTCACGAAGGTCCAGTTCGTATTCCGGATGCTGTTCCCGGAAATCCCGCATGACATTCTGCGTAAATTCATTAAAGTCTATGGTGATCCTCTCCTTCCTGACCGAAGTCTTCTCTGGCAAGCAGTTCAAAATATTTCGGCAGAGCAGACACGCGGGTGCCGATGCCCTGCACCGGATCCGCTATGCGGATACAGCGGACAGGCTCCTGATTGAGGCTGCAGGAAAAGCCGCTGTTTTCCGGATCTTCCGCTTCCACGGAATACCTGCAGAATCTCGGTACGATTTCTTCGGAAAACCAGTTGGCAAAGTTTCTGGAAATCTGATTGTTCTTTGCCCTGCAAAGAAGGTACAGATTGTCCGGCGTAATAAATTTCATATACTGCATGCGCCCGGTCCGGTCCGGTACCTTTCGCATCTCGCATCCCAGCGGGCAGCAGTGCCGGTGTACAGCAGCTCTCGGATTTCCGTATCCCAGCAGCTCCGCCACGTCGCTTCCTGCCACCAGCAGATGCTCGCCGTCGGACATGGCGCGAAACGCGCCGTACTGCGGACTGCAGATGATCATTGTTTCCATCATGTTGCTACCTCCGTTTCTGTAAAA
>JBJFFZ010000013.1:0-3124 GCA_051892195.1 Anaerovoracaceae bacterium | reverse complement strand
TATCCCGCATCATCCAGATACAGCCGGACGATTCGCTTTTTTCTTGTCTGGCAGGTTTCATAAAGGATGCTGTGGCAGACCGCCTCCCGGAACAATTCCCTTGCGGTGCTGCTCCGGCCCCGGGCCCGCTCAAATCGGTTCTGATTCCGCATTATGCTGTTTTTCCTTCCTGATTCATTTCTGCATTGCACCGCTCATTTTTCCATCTGTTTCTCCCGTTTTCTGGCCCATGCATCCAGCAGCTTCAGGATGGTTTCCTGAATCCGTTCGGTGGAATAGGACTTTGGAAAGTACTTTCTGACCCGGTCTCCCGGAATCACGATGTTATAGCTTTCCGGTTTCTTCTGCTCCATCATGATTTCAAGCATGGTATCATCATTGAGAGTTCCCATCCGGCTCATCTGCTTCATGCGCTGCGCCTGAGACAGAGACGGGGTTGCCTGCTCGCTGTCCATGGTTTCCAGCAGAAGCTTCTGTTCCTCCGGCTTCAGGTAGGATATTTCTACCGCCGGTGTCATGCCCATTTTTCCGTCATCCACCATCTGCTGCAGCTCCGGTTCTAACTCGGTGAGGCGGATATAGCGTTGCACTTGTCTTGCGCTATCTTGACTATTTTCTGCAACTTGCTCATCTGCTCGAAACTTCGTGCCAACTTGGCACGAAGTTAAATCTGTTCTTTCCCCCTGCCTCTTAATAGCTTCCAGCTTCATCCGGTAGGCCTTCGCCTTTTCACTGGGCAGGATATTTTCCCTCTGAAGGTTGGAGTCCACCATAGCGATCACTGCCTCCTCCCGGCTCATTTCCCGGATGATTACCGGCATACTGTCCAGCCCGGCAAGCTCACAGGCACGCTTTCGCCGGTGCCCGGATACGATCTCGTATCCGCCGTTCTCCCGGGGCCGGACCAGTGCCGGAACCAGCACGCCAAAGCTTCGGATGCTTTCCACCGTTTCCTGCATCTGTTCATCATCCAGTACGGAAAACGGATGATCCTCAAACGGATGCAGTTCTGACAGCGGGAGCTGTCGCAGGATGTCCTGCTCATGATCTTTCATGAGCATTGCCCTTTGCAGCGAACCGTGGATGCTCCGTCGTATTTGCATTCAAAGAATCTGCAGTACCTCGCTTTTCCTTCCGGTCTGTAATGCGGACAGGTGCTGCACAGATTCTTTCTGCTGCGCCCCTCCGGACGGGAACGCATCAGCAGCTCATAGCTGATCATGCTTCCCATGCAAAATGTATTTCTCATCGGCTCACCTCCCTGGTGATTCTGTTTTATTGCTTTTACTCCCAGATCCGCTGACATACAGACCTGTGAGATATCTTCGTTTCTCCGCTGATGGTGTGGACAAAAGCGGAGCTTTCCTGCATTCAACAGCAGGATCATATGGCGATCGGCCTTTTCTGACGGGCCTTCGCCACATGGTTTTGCTGTTGCCGGATCATATTCGCTCCCAGCCCCCTGATCCGGGGAACATTGCGGCCGATGTCCGGCTGACATCTCACAGGATTTTCACCTCCCCGAGGTTCTCTCCGGGCTGCCCCCATTGTGTGGATCTGTGGCTGGGCAGGAGTATCATTGTCCCCCATGAGCTTCCTCGCAAACGGGCCATGCCATCCGGCCCGTTTCACATCTCCGTTGTTCGCTCCCCTTCTGGATCTCAGCGCCGGAATGCCTGTCGCTCCACTCATGCGGAAGGTAACCGCAATGCTGGTTCATTCAGTTTTCAAAGTGCTTCGGGGTACTTTCCCCCTCACCTCTGTATGTGGACAGGAACGCCGGAACTGGCTGTGATTATTTAGAAAAACTCTGAAAAGAAAAATGCCCGAAATACATCTGGTTTTCAGGCATCAAAACAAACTGCTCCTCACAGCAGAAACATATATTTAACTTTTTATATTTGTATTTTTATTCCTGACAAGATACGGCATATCATGACGAACCGCAGCCTCATAATAGCTCTTCATGGTTACAGGTGCATTGAACAACGCTGCCATCAGGTATTTTCTGACATTTGTAATCTGCGTTGTATTCTCGTTAAAACAGTCTAAAACATACTGAATATGTGAAGAATCCAGTTGTGCAAACCGTTCCCTGACCAGTTCTGCCGGATACTGGCTGCGGGCAACAACCATAACAGAGCTGGAAGATAATTCCACCTCAAGAATAATTTCTGTAATGCCCTTCAGGATATCCCGGCTCCCGGGATTATTTGCAAGCAGAATTTCATAGCCGATCTGCTGACTGATTTTCTCTCTGACAGACGAAACCCGATCCTTCTGCTCAGAAGGCTCTGCCGGTTCACTATGATCAGATGTGATCCGATCAGATATTTTATTATTATTATATTTATTATTATTATATTCAGTCTTATTAGGGTCCCAAAACGGGACTTCTGAGGTCCCATTTTGAAACCTATGAAGTCCTTTTTTGAAACCTATGGCGCATTCCCGGGCTTCCACAGGTTTACTTTTGAAACCTCTGGCACTGGTTTCCGCCGCCGGGAATCTCTTTGTCTCTGCATCATATTTCTCCATTGGTCCCATTTCAGGACTTATGTAATCATCTTCATCTGCAGCAGAACCGGTTTCCTCATCGACATATTCATCATCAGAATCAGCCTCATCTGCTCTGAAAAAACACTTTACATACACTCTGCTGGCTCTTCCAAACCCCTGCTTTCTGCGTTCGATCAGTCCGATCCCGTTCTCCGAATCAAGCTCTGCCATGCAGCGTATCACCTTATTTCGCCCGCAGTTCAGAAGTTCCGTTGCATCTTCAATTGAAAAGAAAATGTACGGTCTTCCTTCCTCATCCACCCAGTTATTCTTTAGAGACAGGGACATCCGGTCCAGCATCATTCCATACAGAACCTTCGCTTCACATGAAAGCCCGCGGAAATATGGATCGGCAAACAGAAGCTTCGGCACTCTGTAAAAGGCGAACAGATCTGCCTCTCTTCTTTCAAAATATCTGAATACGAATTTCTCGCCCATAACGATTACTCCTCCCGCCTGCTCTGCAGGCATATGCTCCAGAATCTGCTATGACTATCTGTCTGTTCTTATCTCCCGGATACCGGCTGCCCTTGATCCGCCGGATTTTCTTCGGTCATCTCTTTCC
>JBJFFZ010000012.1:0-6211 GCA_051892195.1 Anaerovoracaceae bacterium | reverse complement strand
CTATCGGTTAACAGCCGAGTGCTCCACCATTGAGCTACCTTGGAATACCACAACGTCGTCTTTCAATCGGCCGACGACTTTTATAAGTATACGCGTCCGACGAACGTTTGTCAACAACTTTTGAAAATAATTTTACGAAGATTTCTCTTTTCCTGCCGGTGCGTTCTTAATACCCCAGGCGGACGCCCGGGGTGTCCGTCTTAAGTGTTCTGTACATACTCCTTTTCGATTTCCATGACCCGCTGATACAGATAGCGGTTGGCCGGAACGAGGATGCCGTGCTTTTCGGCCAGACGGATGACGGTGCCCGCAAACATCTCCACCTCTGAGGCCCTGCGGTTGATCCGGTCCTGTCCCATGGACGGCGTTCCCGCCGGGTCAAGAGTCTTTTCGATTTCAATGCAGCGGCACAGGTCTGCTTCCGTCAGGGTAATGCCTTCGGCCAGAGCCAGAACCTCCACCTCCCGCATAGCGGCAATGAGCATGCGGTTTGCCTCCCCTTCCGCCAGGGCTCCGGCGTAGTTTGTGTCGTAAACCATGCAGACCTGATTCACGCCCACATTGAGCATAAACTTAAACCACATGCGGTAAAGGATATCCTCCTCCCGGATGAAAGGCATGCGGATGCTTTCAAAAAAACTGCAGAGCCGGTCCAGATTTTCTGTACTCTGCCCGGGCAGAGCTCCCACGTGAAGATTTCCCATCTGAGTGTATTTCAGGCTGTTTCCGAACTTCATGGCGTCCATGCCCTGGGCCACTGTGTGCACGATCCTGGCCTCCGGAAAACGCTGGGCCAGAAGCTCTTCGCTGGAAATCCCGTTGAGCACAGAAATCACAATGGTGTCCTCGCCGATGCACCGGCCCATTTCCTCCATGGCCTCTTCAAGTCCTTTGTATTTTACCGCAACGATCAGCAGGTCCGCCGGCTCCGCTTCGGCAAAAGACGTCACACGAAAGGAAGCCTTCTTCCCATTGATATCAAACTCCGCATCCTTATATTTTTCAACTCTGGCAGAATCCATCACAAAAGTCAGGGCGTCGGGTCTCATATGCTCCGCAATATGATTGCCGTAAAGAAGCCCCAGGGCCCCCATGCCCACGATGGATACTTTTTTTATTTCCTGTTTCATTTTCTCTTATCCCTCCGGGATTATTTTTTTCTGCGTGCAGGGCACGCGTCCCTGATTATACCACATTCGTTCCGGCTGTACCATGGGGTCCGGGCAGTATTCCCGCCAGGGTTTCAAGGAGTTTTTCGGCGTTTACAGGCTTTGGGATGTGGTCGTTCATTCCTGCTGCAAGTGCGTTTTTCCGGTCCTCCTCAAAAGCGTTGGCTGTCATAGCGATGATGGGGATTGAGGCCTTCTGCGGGTCATTCATTTCCCGGATAATGGACGCTGCCTTATAGCCGTTCATATTTGGCATCTGAATGTCCATCAGAATGAGATCATAGTATCCGGCCTCTTTTTTCTCCAGCATGTCGATGCAGATGATTCCATCCTCTGCATGCTCTGTGATGAAGCCGGCCTCCTCCAGGACCACAGCGGCAATCTCTGCGTTCAGCGGGTTGTCCTCCGCCAGCAGAATCCGTTTTCCCCTGAATGCGGAAGGATCATACGATGCCGGAGTTTTCTTGTCTGCAGTGCTTTTGGCGTCCTCAGGGGATGCGATCCGGTGGGGCAGACAGACGCTGACCCTGGTTCCCCGGCCCAGCTCGCTTTCAATCTCAATGGTGCCTCCCATCAGATCCACCATTTTCTTTGTGATCCCCATGCCGAGGCCTGTGCCGGCAATTCCGCTTTCGGTGGAGTTCCGTTCCCGGGCGAACTCATCAAAAATCCGCGGGAGAAAATCCGGGGACATGCCGATGCCTGTATCCTCGATAACGGTGCGGTAGCAGCAGTATCCCTCCCGCTGGGAAGGCTCCTCGGTGACGGTCATACAGATGTCGCCGCCGGGCGGCGTGTACTTTACTGCATTGCTGAGAACATTCGTAAAAATCTGTTCCACCTTTGTGGTATCGAGAAATACATGGGTATGTTCAATCTCCATGGTTCTGTGAAAGGTCAGATGCTTCTTTTTCATTTCCTCCATGAAGACCACCATGACATTGTCACTGAACTGCCTTGCATCCCATACGGAAGTGTCGTCCAGAATCGCCTTGCCGCTTTCGATGCGGGCCAGATCCAGCACATTGTTGATCAGGTTCAGCAGATACTCGCTGGACACTCTGATATTGTCCACGCAGCGGCGGAAAGCATCCTCGTCGTCCCGGACCTTTTCGAGCATATCCGTAAAGCCCATAATGGCGTTCATGGGTGTGCGGATGTCGTGGGACATATTGAACAGAAATACAGATTTCGCTCCATTGGCGGCCTCGGCCTGCCGGCAGGCCTCCTGCAGGGCGCTCTGCATGGCGAGCTCTTTTTCCCGTTCTTCATTGATATCGGCAAAGCCCACAACAATATACAGGTTTTCGCTTTCAGGAAGAATCGAAGCGATGACCCGGTACACATGCTGTTCACCGTCCCGGTCATTGATAAATTCGCAGGTGAAGATCTCGCCCTCTCCCTGAAGCTGTTCCATGAGATTTTCCAGGCTGCATCTGCGGGCAAAGGCTTCCCGGTAATCCGCCCGGACAAAGCGCTCTGCATAATCGGCGATTCCGTCGTTCCACAGCAGCCCTGTCTCCATAGCGTCGCCATAGTACCTTCGGATTCCCTCCTTCAGACGGTAGGGCTCCATCATGCCTGTCTGCGTATTGACCAGATAAACGGAGCTGTACTCCTTTCCAAGGACCTCCACAACACCCCGGTGCTCTGCGATCTTTCTGGCGTTTTTCTTTTTCTGTTCCCGGCTGTAAAGCAGAAAAGCAGCAACAAACAGACAGATCACAAGGCCCACAACAAAGACAGAGTGCATGGTGATTTCATTCATGATTCCTGCCATGGCCTCCGCCGGTACAATCTGCACCGCATACCAGCCAAGATCCTTAACAAAGGAAACACAGCCGACGGCGTTCCCCTCCTGTTCACGAAATTCAAAGGCAGTCTCTGTCCGATGCTGCACATGTTCTTCAAAAATGCCCCAGGCATCCTCTGACACTCCCATGGTCTGTGCAAGGCAGGTGCGGATGTCAGTGCCCGGTTTCACGTCCTTTCGTGTGGACGCGATGATCGTCCCGCTGCTGTCGCAGAGAAACCCCCGTACCTCCGCTCCAAAGAAGGCGGATTCCAGCAGAGGCTTCATGTCGGTGTCTCCCCCCAGCGTCCCGGTAAACACCCCCACAATCCGGTCTTCATAGTAAAGAGGCGTATAAAAGTTCAGCAGCACCTCTTTTGATTTCTTTGGGGCGAAGTTGATCCAGACCCCGGTATTGCCCTGAATCCCCTGCCTGTAATACTCCCGTTCACTTGCATCAAAGGGAACACCCCCGTTGTTCATGGTATTCCAGCCATCTGCAAGAATGTATTCAATAAAATTAAACGGCGTGCTGGCCAGGAGCGGATCTAAAAGAGCATTGACGTCCTCAATCACATCGCCGGTCATGCTCTGGCTTACAGACTGGGAGGTGAGGCGGATGCTGCTTTTCGCAAAGTCCACGGAGGATTCAATCTCGTTTGCAATGGCCTTCACATTCTGCTGAACAGCAAAAAAAGCCTGTTCCTTCAGATTCTGTCTGGTGGAATGGGCATACTGAAAGACAGCTGCAACGATGACAACCGCCATCACAATGGTCAGCACAATTCTACCATTGATGCCCCCTGGATTTCGTTCTGTATTCATAAGGATCCTCTCCGGCTTTCTGCAGGCGCAGTTCCCTGCCCCGAAAACATGTAAATATTCATAACTGCATAAATAATTACTCTTATTATAATCAACTGGTATATTGTTTTCAAGTGTTCTGAATTATGTACATTCCGGGCCGGCGCCGGGCGCCGGGGGATTCGGGGCAAAAATCAGACCGGTTTTCACTGCCCAGCGCATTGCTTCCCGGGCATAGCCGGAGCAGATGTCCATGGGGAGTGTTGCAGAAAAAAATCCTAACGGAGATATGTTGTAACCGTTAGGATTTTTGTTTTATACTTTATGTTCCTGAACCCAGGCAAGCAAAGCTTCATAGTCCATGCTCCCATCTGCTACACCCAGACCAATCTTAACTACATCCTCATTGGTGCAGTCCAGATGGATACCGTTGACCTCCAAAAATGTGAGCATCACATAAACGCCGATTCGCTTATTTCCATCTACAAAGGCATGGTTTGAGATCAGGTTATAGCCCAGTCTGGCCCCCTTTTCCTCCTTTGTCGGATAAAATTCCTGACCACCAAAGCCCGAAAAAGCAGTCTCAAGAGCAGACTCCAGAAGCCCTTCATCACGAACTCCCACGCTTCCGCCGGTTTCTGCAGCTATCAGCTGGTGTAGAAGCAACACCTTTTCCTTTGAAAATTTTATCATTTGGCCAGCTCCTGAAAAGCAGGCTTAAATCGCTTCAAAATTCGGGCTGCCACCACATCAATCTTCTCATCATCGGTCATATCCAGAACGGGAGAATTCTCCAGGTCAATCAGCATAAAACGAGGACGGTTATTCTTAAATATGACAGCCTGACCGTTTTTCTCTGCAATCCGTGTAACACGGGAAAAATTCTGATTTGCATCAGTTACCGAAATAATGGTATCTGTATCAATGATCATACAATCACCCCCTGCCTCAATTATACGCAAAATTAGCTACGATTCAACCTATTTTTATTTACGCCAAAGTATAACACTCCCCACGGTTTCTGCGAGAGCGGATATCCATGGGGAGTGTTAAAGTTATTTTAAAATACAACTGTTACTTAGATGGAGAACAGGTCCTCCCACCGTGTAATCGACTCAGGCAACACAGCCTTATACTGCGGATAGAAAGCAAGCAGTTCTTCCCTCTCAATATAAGTAATATGTTCGTTGCTGGTTTTATTTATATAGTTCATTACGTCTGCCTATGCAATGTTTTTGCAGTAACGGGCCATAATGGCAGAAAGCTGTGCTCTTGTAGCACCGCCCTGCGGTGACAGGGTGTTGCTGTCTACTCCGTCAATCAGACCTGTTTCCACTGCCCAGCGCATTGCAGTTTCTGCGTAGCTGCTGACTTTTCCTGCGTCCGCGAAGCGGTCGAGGTTTGTCTGGGAAGCCGGGCTTCCCGCATAGCGCCACAGCATTGTGGCAAGCTGTTCACGAGTCAGGCTGCTGTTCGGATTGGATCCGTCGGATACATTGCTGGCCCTGGCCCAGTTCATTCCTTTTTCGTACCACACGCTGCCGCCGTTTGTATCCTGGCCGTCAAAACGGGCAATGACCGTCATGAGCTGTCCGCGGCTTACGTTATTGTCCGGCGTAAAGGTTATGTCGCTTGTGCCGTTGAATATCTCCCGGGCAGTCACAAAGTCGATGGAACCCTCCGCCCAGTGACCGTCCGTATCCACGAATTTCTTTGCATTGTCAATCACCTTGACATTTGCATTGCCCGCAAGGGTCAGGGCCACGCCGTTGTCTGTCGGAATGGAAGTCTTAAGAATCTCCTCCGTGCCGTCGGCCTTCACCAGCACCGCCACCAGGCCGCCGGAAACAGATGCCACAGGAATTTCAACCTTCACGCTGTCCGCGCTTTCAGGAACGGCAATATTGACCACCGGCGCCCCGGCTGTCCCGACAGCCGCAGGAACACTGACAGGCAGCGTCACTGCTTCCCCGGTCTTTGCCGCATCCGCTGCAGCCGCATAGGAAATCGTTGACTTTACTTCCGTTACCGCACCGTTCCTGTCCGTAGCTACAGTCCCTGTCGTACCGTCCGGTGTGCTTACCTTTTCCGTAGCAGAGCCATCCTTCTTCGTCTCCACAACCGTCGTGGTGCCATCCTTGTCCTTTGTGGTCTCTGTCACCGTGCCGGTGGTCTTGTCCGTCACCGTTGTGGTGGTGGAGCCGTCAGGGTTTTTGGTTTCGGTTTTGGTTGTGGTAGAGTCGGAGGAGCTGGATCCGCCAGAACTGTGAGCATAAACATTCAGGGTGCCATTTACATAGTTGATGGTGTAATTGTCACTGGCCGTTGCGCCGCTGGCAGTGATGGTGTAAGTACCGGCTTTGTTGTTGTTCGCACTGGTGCAAGTCGCCGTCGGGTTTGAAGTCAGATTGTCGGTTCCCTTCAACCCGGATACTATATAGGTGTA
>JBJFFZ010000011.1:0-6251 GCA_051892195.1 Anaerovoracaceae bacterium | reverse complement strand
ATCCGCAGAATTTCTGATTGGAAAGCTGCTGTCCAACAACCTGATCAATCTCGGAATCTATGACGAAGTATCCATATTCCTTGAAGAAAATGGCAAATCTATTTCAAAAATTGAAGAAGTAGAACCGGAGCCTTCTCTCGGGAACGGCGGTCTTGGAAGGCTGGCTGCCTGCTTCCTTGATTCCATCGCCACACTCGGACTTCCGGGCGAAGGAATCGGTCTCAATTACCATCTTGGACTTTTCAAACAGGTATTTGAGAACCATCTGCAGAAAGAAACTCCGAATCCGTGGCTGACCGATGAGAGCTGGCTGACACCGACCGGAATCTCCTATCTGGTTCCATACCGCGGATTTATGCTGAAATCTTCTTTGTATGACATTGATGTTGCAGGATATCAGAACAAATCCATCCGTCTTCGCCTCTTCGATATTGATATCGCACAGGAAAGTATCGTCGGCGACGGAATTACATTTGACAAAAATGATATTCTCCACAATCTGACCTTATTCCTCTATCCGGATGACAGCGACGATGCCGGAAGAAAACTGCGGATCTACCAGCAGTATTTCATGGTCAGCAACGCTGCACAGCTGATCCTCGATGAAGCAGTCAGCAAAGGCTGCAACCTGCATGACCTCGCAGATTATGCGGTTGTCCAGATCAATGATACCCATCCGAGTATGATCATTCCGGAATTCATCCGCCTCCTTACCGAGAAGGGAATTGAATTCGAAGAAGCCTGCGATATTGTGACCCGTGTATGTGCCTACACCAACCATACGATTCTGGCAGAAGCACTGGAAAAATGGCCGATCAGCTATCTGGAGGAGGTTGTTCCTCACCTGCTGCCTATCATCCGCCGTCTGGATGAACGCGTTAAGAAGCTGTATCCGCAGAAATCTGTTGCCATCATCGACAAAAACAACCTGGTTCATATGGCACATATGGATATCCATTATGGATTCTCGATCAATGGTGTGGCTGCACTTCATACCGACATTTTGAAGAACAGTGAGCTGAAAGCTTTTTATGATATTTATCCGGAAAAATTCAATAATAAGACCAACGGAATCACCTTCCGCCGCTGGCTGCTCCACTGCAATCATGCACTGAGTGATTTCATTTCCAGCCTGATCGGTACGGATTATAAGAAAGATGCCTCCGCTCTTGCAAACCTTCTGGAGTACAAAGATAATGAAGAAGTTTTAAATACGCTTCTGCAGATCAAAACAAATGCGAAGAAAGTATGCAAAGATTTCGTCCTGGAAAATACCGGTGTCGAAATCGATGAAAACAGTATTTTCGATATTCAGATCAAACGTCTGCATGAGTACAAACGCCAGCAGCTGAATGCGCTGTACATCATCAACAAATATCTGGATATCAAAGCCGGAAATAAGCCTGCACAGCCGATCACTTTTATTTTCGGCGCAAAAGCGGCTCCGGCTTATGTGACTGCAAAGGACATTATCCATCTCCTCCTCTGCCTGCAGGAGCTGATTGCAAATGATCCTGAGGTTGCTCCTTACATGAAACTTGTTATGGTTGAAAACTATAATGTAACTGCCGCAGAAAAGCTGATCCCGGCCTGCGACATTTCCGAACAGATCTCTCTTGCATCCAAGGAAGCAAGCGGAACCGGAAATATGAAATTTATGCTGAACGGTGCTGTTACCCTCGGAACCATGGATGGTGCAAATGTAGAGATCAGCGAGCTTGTCGGTCCTGAGAACATTTACATCTTCGGTGAGTCAAGTGAGGCTGTTATCGAGCACTATCAGAAACGTGATTACAACGCTTATGACATCTACTCTTCTGATGAAAGAATCAAGACATGTGTTGACTTTATTGTCGGAGATGAGATGAAGGCGATCGGAAACGAAGAAAATCTGACCCGGCTTCATAATGAGCTGGTTCATAAAGACTGGTTCATGACCCTTCTTGACTTCAACGATTACACAGAGACGAAAGAACGTATGCTCGCCGATTACAGTGACAGAACCGCATGGGCAAAAATGATGCTTGTAAATATCGCCAGAGCCGGATTTTTCTCATCTGACAGAACGATTGAACAATATAACAAGGATATCTGGCATTTAAGCTAGTACACTGACTTACAAAGCTGCGCGGCCCCTGAGTGGATGTATTTCACACAGGGGCCGCACCTTTTATAATCTGTTACAAATCACTGGCGCAGGATCTCCGATTTTGATACAATACAAGTATAATTTGGAGGTGATCCTATGCTCTTTTCGGATAAATTGAATTTTTTAATGAATATCACGCAAACTTCAAACAAAGAACTTGCCGCCGCCATCTCGGTTGACCGTTCTTTGATCAGCCTTCTGCGGACCGGTAAACGGGGAATGCCGCGAAATCAGGAGCACATTTCACGCATGGCCGAATTTTTCTCCAGGCATTGTGCCGCCGACTTTCAGCGCCATGCACTTTCCGAAATGCTGAATCAGAGTATTCTGCGTTCTTCTATGCCCGCATCCGCTCTGGCCGAATATATTTTTAAGTGGCTTTCCAATGACTACGATCTTGTTGAGAATACACTGAGTGGGATATCCCACACTCCGGATACTGTCGGCCCCTCCCACACTCCTTCAACCTCGGACTGCATTGCGGCTCCTGATGATGAAACAGAATTTTTTTACGGTAACAGCGGGAAAAGAGAAGCCATTCATCGGTTACTTGGCCTCATGCAACAGCTTGAACAACCTTCTACGATTCTGTTTTCTTCTGACGATAATCTGGAATGGCTGTTCGAGGACTATTCCTTCACCCTTGAACTTCAGGCAGGCTTAATGGAGATCATCAACAGAGGATTTACGATATGCCAGATTATGCCATCTATCAATTTTATGAATCGTTATGTCGAATCTCTGCGCTACTGGCTTCCACTTTATGTGACAGGCCAGACGAAGGTATTTTATTATCCCCGACTGCGCGATAATTTGTACCGTCATTCCATGATCATTTTACCCGGTCATTTTGCAATCTTCTCTACGTGTGTCGGGATGACAAGCAACCCAATTACACTGCTTACCACCAATCCGTCTCTTGTTTATGCATACACCGGACAATATAACGATTATCTGTCCCTCTGCCAGCCGGCACTGACTGTACACAATACTTCGGAAGAACTTATGAATTGTTTTGAAGATTTCTTTTCACGACCGGGCTCCATCGTCCAGAAAGTCTTTCCTCTTTCAGCAACTACAATCCCGAGAGAGATTCTGGAACAGCTTCGAGATAAGTCCGATAATGCATTATGGCAGACTGCTTATGAAAAGAATTTAAATGAACTATCCTCTTTTGAAGAACATTTGAAGCATACCCCTTTTATCGACATATCCGAGCTGTCCGACCCGAAGGATATTCGTTCCGGGAAGATTCCGATTGCAGCGCCTTACAAAACATACGACGGGCAGTCTATGTATACCCCGGAAACCTATGTGCTTCATTTAAAGAACATTCTTCGCTTGATGGATACCTATGAAAATTACTATTTTGTTCCTTCCAAGCCGGACACCAGACATGACTACAATCTCTTCGTCAAAAAAGAAGGAATGGCTCTCCTCGTCCGCAATACCGCTCCGACGCTGATCATAGAGCTGAAAAGACCGGAAATTGTAACCGCCTGCCGCGAACATCTTCTGCGTATGGCCGAACAATACTGCGACGGCATGCAGCGCACGAAAACCCGCATGCAGATCAACGCTCTGATTCACGATCTGCAGGAATAAGTAACATCCCGCTGCGCAGATTATAAGAAAAACAAAAAACAGATTGACTCCGGGCATTCTTCGGTACTATAATAGTCATATTAAACAAAGGCGTTTTGCATAATTATGCAGAGCGCCTTTTTCTATGAGGAATTACAAAGGAGGAGGAGAATTATGCAGGAAATGGATCTTTACAGACACACCGATACGGTAAACGAACTGCTCGCCCGGTATGGTGTCAAGTTTGGTATTTATAAAAATAACGTATTCCATGAACAACTTTTTCCATTCGATCCTATTCCCCGGGTTATCGAAAAACAAGAATTCGAATATCTGGAAAAAGGATTAAAACAGAGAGTCACTGCTTTAAATCTGTTTATCAAAGACATTTACGGAGAGAAGCTGATCATCCGCGACAAGGTGGTTCCGGAGGAATTCGTCTTTGCTTCCAGCGGCTATCTTGCAGAATGTGAGGGTGTCATGCCTCCCAAAGGAGTCTTCACGCATATAGCAGGAATCGATCTTGTTCTCGGAAAAAATCACGAGTGGTATATTCTGGAAGACAATCTTCGCGTACCGTCCGGTGCATCTTATCCGATGATCGCACGTGAACTCTGCCGGCGTTCCAGCCCGCTGACCTTCCAGCAGAATCATATTGAGGATAACCGCAACTATGCAACTCTCCTTCGGAAAACGATGGATCACGTCAATACAGGAGGGCATACCGTGATCCTGACGCCCGGGCGCTACAATGCCGCCTACTTCGAGCACTCCTATCTTGCCGAGATGACAGGGGCGTATCTCGTGACCGGGAATGAACTGATCGTCGAAAATGATCATCTTTATTTTCTGGATTACAGCGGCAAAAAGGAGCCTGTCGGAGCTGTTTACCGCAGGATCTCTGATGAATATCTGGATCCGATGACATTTAACAAAGAATCCCTCATCGGCATCCCGCATATTTACGATATTTACCGCAAAGGAAATGTCGCACTGTTAAACGCTCCGGGAAATGGAGTCGCCGACGACAAGGGTATTTACTATTTTGTTCCGAAAATGATCCGCTACTACCTCGATGAAGAACCGATTCTTCAAAATGCTCCCACTTATCTTCCTTTCTATAAAGAAGATATGGACTATGTTCTGGAACACTTTGATCATCTGGTTCTCAAAGATGTTGCGGAAGCCGGCGGCTACGGAGTCGTCTTCGGAAATAAGATGACTGCTGAAGAAAAGGAAAACTTCATCACCCTTCTGAAGAAAGAGCCAAGGCGTTTCATTGCACAGGAGGTCATCGATTTTCTTGATATCGACATTATGGACAACGGGAAAATGGTTCCCCGTAAAGCCGATCTGCGGGCATTTGTACTTATGGCCGACGAACCTATGGTATGGAAAAGCGGCCTGACCCGTTTCTCACGCAATCCGGATTCCTTTATCGTCAATTCATCTCAGGGAGGAGGTTTCAAAGACACATGGGTATTATCTCAGTAGAAAACACAGACCGTCTGTTCTGGCTCGGACGCTACAGCGAACGCGTTTATACCACGATCCGCCTGTTCTCCGCCAGTTATGACGATATGATCGATACATATTTGAACAGCTATCAGGACTTCTGTAAGCGTCTTGATATACCAAACATTTACACTTCCGGTGAAAATTTCATCCAGCGTTATTGCTTTGACGCAGACGATATGAATTCCATTTATTCGAATCTTATGCGTGCATACGACAACGGTATCACCTTACGTGAATCTATCGGAAGTGAAACACTTTCCTATATTCAGCTCGCAGTTTACGAAATGAACAAAGCACGCATTTCCCAGGCACCTCTGATCGAGCTTCAGAAAGTCATGGACAATATTCTCGCCTTCTGGGGCATTGCAGATGACTGCATTGACAGCGAAAATGTCAGAAATATCATCAAAGTAGGAAAACGTGTGGAACGTCTCGATCTCTATGCCCGACTCCACATGCCGCGCAAAGAAATGATTCGCGAGGTTGACCGGCTTGCAGGACGAATACCGAGGACTTGCCTCAAATATCATGAAGACTACCTGGATGAACTGCGGACACTGGTTCACGCCCCGGAGATCGACTATCAGGCTATAGTCAGGCGCGTGGAGGCGCTGCTTCTATGAAAGAGCTGCATTTTGAATATCGGATGAAGCTTGCATTTGCAAGTCCCGTCTGCCGTCACCGGTTCACTTTAAAGTGTACGCCAATCTCAAATGAGCGGCAGATAATCGAAGATATGATAACCGATGTATATCCAAAAGAGTTTCTCGCCACAAGCAGAGACTCTTTTGGAAATTCTTGCATTTACGGATATTCGGAAGGAGAACATGATCATTTTTCTGTCTCGGTAACAGGCCGGGCTGTGACCGGACTTTCTCCTTTTGAGAAAGCCCGGGAGCCTTACCAGCTCGGGCTATTTAAATACCAGACTGATTATACGCGGCCCGGAACCCGGATCCGTGATTTATATGACAGCATTCCTCTTCGCAAAAATATAAGT
>JBJFFZ010000010.1:0-6260 GCA_051892195.1 Anaerovoracaceae bacterium | reverse complement strand
TGGAAACGGATGATGCTCTGAATTATGCGATCCAGCAGAATGGCGCAGAAATTGTACGGGAGGTGCTCCTGAAGAATTCTTCTGAAACGGACTATTATGATCTGCGGCTCAGAATTGAATCGGATACGGAGCTTGTTACTCCTTTTGAAATGGGTATTGATCAGTTAAAGGCTGGAGAGGAAGTACGGTTAAAATCCATAAAGGTGAAAATAAACGGAACGTACCTGGCGTCGCTGACGGAAAGAGTTACTTGTTTGATGAAAGCAATGGTCCTGTGTGACGAGAAGGTTCTTGTTTCGGAGGAAAAGGAAATCGTGGCGCTGGCCTTTGATCAGTGGCCCGGGCTGGCGTATTCGCCGGAGATACTGGCGGCATTTTCCATGCCGAATCATCCGGCTGTAACCGGTCTGGTACAGATTGCCTCCCAATACCTGGAAAAATGGACGGGGAATCCGTCCATGTCGGGATATCAGACGAATGATCCAAACCGGGTAAAGCAGATGGCGGCTTCTGTTTATGCGGCCATTCAGCAGAAAAATATTACTTATGTGAATCCTCCTTCGAGCTTTGAGGAATTCGGGCAGCGCATCCGCCTGGCGGATGCTGTTCTTGATCAGCATCTGGGGACCTGCATGGACATGACGCTTCTTTATGTGGCATGTCTGGAAGCCATGGGGTTAAATCCAATCATGGTGATGATGCACGGGCATATCTTTGCGGGCGTCTGGCTCATTGCGGATTCTTTTCCGGACATGATTATGGATGATCCTACGCATCTGGAAAAGAGAATGGCGGAGGGCATCAATGAGATTCTTGTTGTTGAATGCACTGCCATGAATGCCGGGGAAAATCTGGATTTTGACAGCGCAAACAAAGATGCATTGAAACATGTGGCGGATTATGAGCGTTTTGAATTTGTTATTGATGTAGCTCGCGCAAGAAGCATGGGAATCCGGCCGCTTCCGGTGCGGGTGATGACGGATGCCGGATATGCAGTAGCCCATGAGGAACGGGCAGCAGAGGATGTTACGTCTGCGCCAAAGGACCTGGGGGAGACCTTCGACCGGACAGTGACTGGTGAAAAAATACAGGCTACAAAGCAGATTCAGTGGGAGAGAAAGCTGCTGGATCTGAGTCTGAGAAATATGCTCATTAACATGCGGTTGACAAAAGCAGTAGTTCCGCTTCTTGCGAATGATCTGGGAATCATTGAGGATGCATTATCTGACGGGGAAGAATTTCAGGTTCTTCCGAGACCGGATAATATGAGCCTGCCGGAGGAAGGCATTTCGATTGACAATCTGACAGATCTGGGGTCTTTTTCGGAATACATTGCCCTTGAAGGAAAGCATAAAAGACTGCATTCCTCCTATTCCGAGAAGGAGCTTTCTGCATGTCTGACAAAGCTGTTCCGCTCGGCCAAAACATCACTGGAAGAGAATGGTGCCAGCACGCTTTACCTTGCCTTAGGGATGCTGCGCTGGATTGACGATAAAAAAAGTGAAGGAAATGCCCGGTATGCGCCGATCGTACTTCTGCCCATTGATATAACCAGGAAATCTGCGAGCAAGGGGTATACCATGTGCATGAGAGATGAGGATGCACAGCTGAATATTACCCTGCTTGAGTTTCTTAAAAAGAACTTTGAGATTGAAATTTCAGGGCTTCATCCATTGCCGAAGGACGACCATGGGGTAGATCTTCCGAAAATATTTGCCATGATCCGGTATGCGGTTCTGAATCAGCCCGGCTGGGATGTGGTTGAAGCGGGACTGATCGGAAATTTCTCTTTCTCGCAGTTTGTGATGTGGAATGATATACACAGTCATGCAGACGTTCTGGATCGCAATGATATTGTGCGCAGCCTGATTCACGGTGCGGTGGACTGGGACTGCTCCATTCCTGAAAGCGTTGATTCAGATGAGGCTTATTTGCCGGTTACGGCAGATTCTTCACAGCTTCGGGCCATAAATATGGCTGCTGCCGGGGTGAGCTTTGTCCTGCACGGCCCTCCCGGAACAGGAAAATCACAGACAATTACGGCCATGATTGCCAATGCCCTTACAAAGGGGCAGACCATTCTTTTTGTGGCAGAAAAAATGGCGGCACTGGAAGTGGTTCAAAAAAGACTGGATGCTCTTGGAATCGGAGATTTCTGCCTTGAGCTTCACTCGGATAAAGCAACAAAGAAGTCGGTTCTGAATCAGCTGAAAAGCGTACTGGAACTGAGTGCCTGCGGAGAAAGAACGGAGTACGATGAGAAGATTCGGGATATCCGCGGAATGCGGGCAGATCTCGACGCTTATGTTGAAAAGCTTCATCAGAAGAGATCGGCGGGAAAGTCCCTCAGGGAGTTGATCGATACATATGAGTCGATTCCGGATGAAGGCGTGGAGCTTGTCTTTGACGGCGGATTTGCCTCCAATCTGACGCAGAATGATCTGGATAATCAATACAGGGCATTATCGCAGCTTGTTGCTGCCGGACGTGCAGTTGGCCACCCAAAGGGGCATCCTCTTTCGGCAGTGGGACAGACGGAATACTCACAGACCCTGAAAATGGAGCTGGAGAGCACCGCTGCGTCATATCAATCATCCCTGTGGAATATGAAAGAATCCGCAGATGCATTCAGCGAAGCACTCAATCTGAATCCTCCAGTCAGTGCGGTCGACTGGCGTGAAACGGTTGCCCGGGCAGAATGTGTAGTGTCCGCAGAAGCCGTTCCTGCGTTTCTGTTATCAAACGATGATCTTGAGAAAGAATTTGATCTTCCCCTCAGCTATATGAAGGAAAAAAACTCTGCGGATGAGCGCAGGGGCCGATTGCTTCAGCTCTGGAATGATACGTTCCTGCAGATGGATATGAGCGGTTACAGGGAAAAATATGATGCTGCAAATAAAAAATTCTTTGGAAAAGGGAGGGCCGTTGCAAATCTTGTAAAAGAATTGCAGGCCTTTGCAGTGGCACCGGTGGATCCGGAGAAAATCCCTGCGCTGCTGGCAGAAATTGAAGTCTTTCAGCGGATGGATTGCGACTGCAGGGATCGTCTCAATCATCTTCCGTTTGAGTGGAAAAAGATCCTTGAGGAATACGATTCTGAAGAAAAACTGGAAGCCTACAGGGACCGGCTGAACCGACTGCTTGGGGCCATGGACCAGCTTTCTATACGTGCTTCTGACCTGCATGAAGCTGGAAAACTTGCGGAATGTGCAGGAATTGCTTCAAAAGTGATTGATGATTATGAAATCTTGACGAACAATGAAAAAGCATTGACGGAACTGCTTCAGATTTCGTTTGAAGAATCAGAAGAAAACTGGATCGAGGCCAGGACCCGGTTATGCAGCAGTTTGACCGAAAATGCCGCATCGATCAAGGACTGGATCGTGTATCGTCAGGCAGAGCAGATGTGCGGGAAACTGGGTCTTGCCGCTGTATGTGAGGCATATCGGCAGGGGCTGGCCCACGAAAAAGTGCTGAATGTTTACCGGCGTTCGATTTACCGCACCATGATCATGTCTGTCATTGAATCGGAGCCGGTGCTGAATAGCTTTACAGGAAACGGGTTCAATGAACGCATTGTTCAGTTTAAGAAGCTGGATGCGGAATTCATAGAACTGACAAAAAAAGAAGTTTATTACAGGCTTACCCGCCAGCTCCCGCTGGCCTCTGATTCTGTTGAGGTGAGCAGAGAACTGAATATTTTAAGAAGGGCCATCGCAAGCAACGGACGAGGCGTATCCATACGCTCCCTGTTTGAACAGATTCAGAACATTCTATCAAGGTTGTGTCCATGCATGCTCATGAGTCCGATTTCCGTTGCGCAGTATATGTCTGTTGACAGCAGGCCGTTTGATATCGTCATCTTTGACGAGGCTTCACAGCTTCCGACCTGCAAAGCGGTGGGCGTGCTGGCCAGAGGCCGCAATGCGGTCATTGTGGGTGACCCGAATCAGATGCCGCCTACCAATTTCTTCGCCGGAAATATGGTGGATGAAGAGAATCTCGACATCGAGGATCTGGACAGCATTCTTGATGACTGCCTGGCACTGGGCATGCCGTCCGCCCATTTGAAATGGCACTACAGAAGCCGTCATGAGAGCCTGATTGCCTTCAGCAATCATGAGTTTTACGAGAACTCCATGCTTACTTTTCCTTCCGCAAATGACCGGGAGAAGCATGTGACTCTGGTAAAGGTGGACGGTCATTATGATCGTAAGAAGGGCCGTGTAAATGAAGGCGAGGCAGATGCCATTGTTGCTGAAATCAAACGCAGATTTTCCGATGAAGCTTTAAGGAACGAATCCGTCGGAGTCGTTACCTTTAATCTATCGCAGCAGATGTTTATTGAAGACAAGCTGCAGGAGGCCTTTCAGGCGGACGCGGCCCTTGACCGGTGGGCAAATGAAGGCGAAGACCGTCTGTTTGTAAAGAATCTGGAGAATGTTCAGGGCGATGAGCGGGATATTATCCTGTTTTCCACCACATTCGGTCCGGATGAAGAGGGAAAGCTTTCCATGAATTTTGGCCCGCTCAACAACGAAGGCGGCTGGAAGCGACTGAATGTTGCAGTGTCCAGAGCCAGAAAAGAAATGAAGGTCTTTTCTTCCATGACGGCGGACATGATCGATCTTCGGAGAACAAAAGCCAAAGGTGTGGAAGCACTTAAGGATTTTCTGAATTATGCAGAAAAGGGAAATCTGCTGATTTCTAACAGTGATGGGAATCCGAACAGCGAAAGCGGAATTCTGAACCGGATCTGCAGCGAACTTGAAACAGCCGGGTATCAGTATCAGAGAAATGTTGGGCATTCAAAGTTCAAGGTGGATCTGGCGGTGATCAATCCATCTGAGCCGGAGGAATATATTCTCGGGATAATGCTTGATGGCGATTCCTATAAGCAGTCTTCCAATACAAAGGACCGGGAGGTGTCTCAGGTATCGATTCTGAAGGGGCTGGGATGGAATATTCACAGGATCTGGGCAATGGACTGGTGGGACAACAAAGACCGGGAAATTGCAAAGCTCCTGGAGCTGCTCAGGCAGAAGACGGAGGAAATCAGTGAGAAACCACTGGAATCTGCAGAAGAACCAGCGGCTGCAGTTTCTGAAGTGCCTCCCGCTGCGCCGGAAGGGCTGCCTGAAGATGAGGTGTGCGAATCTGAAACAAGCGAAGCAGGAAATGGAGCAACCTCTGTCGATCTGGAGATTCCGAAATTCAACGAAGACCCTGTTTTACCGGAAGAGCAGGAATCCGTTGGTGAGTCGGACGCGGCGCCTGCGCCGCCTTTAACGGAAGATCCGGGCTTCGGTGACGGGTGGGACACGGCGCCTGCGCCGCCTTTAACGGAGGATCTGGGCTTCGGTGACGGGGCGGACGCGGCGTACACGCAGCCTGTGCCGGAGGCGCAGTCGATTATCGCAGGGGTGGGTGCAGCGCACCCGTCTCCTCTGACAGAGAGCACACCGCCTTCGCAGGAATACCAGTGCAGCGAATACATTTCTGCCGATGTGCTGGTCAATCCGCTGTCAACAGGAGAGTACGTTTCAGAAGCAGCGCAAAGATTGATTCTGGAACATATGCAGGCAATTCTTGATGCGGAAGCTCCGGTTGCGGAAAGCCGGCTGATTCGCCGTACGCTGCGAAGCTTCGATATTTTGCGGGCCAGCGGACAGACCACAGCGGCTACGGAAAAAGTTCTTCAAAAGCTGAGCTGCAGGTTAGACGAGCAAAAAGGTATCAGTTTCTACTGGCGGCCGGATCAGAATCCGGAAACTTATTACGAATACCGCATCGATGCGGGCATCGAAGACAAGCGAAAGCCGGAGGAAATCTGCCCGCAGGAATTAAAGAATGCCGTTTGTGTGACTCTGGCGGAGAGCAGCCCTATGACAGAAAATGAACTTATAAAAAATACCATCCGAACCATGGGATATGGCCGAAGCGGGAATGCCCTGATGGAGGCTGTTGCCCGCGGAATCCGGTATGGGAAAAATACAGGCGAGATCGTTCAGGCCGAAAATAAAACCTACAGTCTGGGGCAAAAGTAACTTCTGAAACTGCAGCGGGTTTCAAAGGAGGATTATTTCATAATCTGCAGCCTATGCGTAACATAAAATCCACGTATTTCACAATTGATGCCGGCCTGTGTATAATAAGTATTGTCAGGAGGGAACAGCACCGGGCGAGAGGCCCGCAGGGGTTTCCGAATGACCCGAAAAGTAAGAAATAAGCTCGTGCAAATAATTATAATTGCGCAGGAG
>JBJFFZ010000009.1:4580-6466 GCA_051892195.1 Anaerovoracaceae bacterium | reverse complement strand
CCCGGAACCGAACCGTCGCACCCGGGCCATCCGAAAACCGCGCCGGCCGGACCCGAAACAAAACAGCCTCAACCCGGCCCCCGGAACCGGGCCGCAGGGGCCCGGCTTCCAAAGCCGACAACCCGAACCCGACGGCCCGAACCGTTCTGCGGCATTCCTGCTATTGATTTTAACAAAATCCGGCGTATTTTTCTACGTTGTATGTCCGATGAAATATTTTGCATTTTGCAAAATGCATATAGCAAAATAAAATTCCCTGTGCTATACTTGATATGCTTTAGTGGTTTAAAGCTAACACGCACTAAATTACATGCAATTTTCAATTATTATGGAGAGGTATGATTATGACAGGAAATCAGATTATTATTACCGTGTGTGTTGCGTATTTTGCCGTTATGGTGCTGATCGGCGTCATTGCAGCGAAGCGCAACAAAAAGACATCGGACTTTCTGGTGGCAGGAAGAGGGCTGAATGTCCCTATGACAGCCGTTACCCTGGCCGCCGTTCAGATCGGCGTAGGGATTGTGCTGAGCAGCGCCACCAACGGCTACAACGGCGGCGTATGGCCGGGGGTCTACTATGCCATCGGCTGCGGAGGCGGTCTCATTGTGGCGGGCCTTCTGGCTGTGAAAAAGCTGAGAGAGCAGGAGGGCTACGTGCCTCTGGATTACTTTGCCGAACGGTACGGCGACAGCAAGGTGATCCGGTTCTGGGCATGGATCAGTAATGTTCCGAGCCTGCTGGGAATCTTCATTGCGCAGCTTCTGGCTGCAGGCGGAATCCTTTCCGGATTTGGAATTTCCTTCCGGACGGGGGTGGTACTTACTGCTGTTGTTATCCTCATTTACTGCACCATCGGCGGCATGTGGGGCGTTGTACTGACCGATATGGTTCAGACTGCCATTATCGTAATCGGAATCCCGATCCTGGCCATTGCCACGCTGATACAGTATGTGCATGCAGGAGGCAGCATCGGAGCGATCTATGCGACACCGTTTATCCCTCAGGGCATGGGAACAAGATTTGTGTATCTCGTTCTTCCGTTCCTGCTTTCCATTTCCGTGTCCTATGATGCGTATTCAAGAATCCAGTCCGCCAAAGATGCGGATACTGCCCGCAAGGGATGCATCATCGGCGGCATCCTCGTTATCATTGTAGGCCTGCTGTGCTCCACCATCGGTGTGGCTGCGAAGCTGCTGTTCCCGGGAGTAACGGACGGAATCTTTACAATCACTGCAACAGGCGTGCTTCCGCCGGTGCTGGCCGGAATCGTGATTGCGGCCATTCTTGCGGCTGCCATGTCCAGCGCAAACTGCGTGATTCTGTCTCTTGGAGCATCTTTTTCCAGAGATTTTTACAACAAATTCCTCCACCCTGAGGTTGAGGATCTCAACGAGCTGCCTAAGTCCAAGCTCATTTCCCAGGCAGCCGTGCTGCTGGGCTCCCTGGTGGGCATATTCTTTGCATTCCATATGACGGACATTCTTGATGCCATGATTATTTTCAACTATCCTTATATGGGAAGTATGCTGATTCCGCTTCTGGGGGGCCTTCTGTGGAAAGGCGCCACAAGGAAGGGCGCATTTGCGGCTGCCGTGGCAGGCGGTATTGTGGGCGTCATTTCCTTCCTGTTCGGTATCCCGGGACCGCTGTACGGCCTGATGAATACCGACCTGTCCCTGCTGATCGCATACATCGTGTCTGCGGCAGCGCTGGTTGTATTCAGCCTGGCTGACAGAAAAAAACAGGAAGCTGCCCCTGCAGCAGCTTCGGAACAGGAACCGCAGGCTTAACTGGAAAATTTTCCTAAATAAGTAAATCAAGTCGGGAAGGGCGGGGGCTCCGCCCCCGCATGACCGTGAAATCAGACGGGGGCTCCGCGCCCC
>JBJFFZ010000009.1:2208-4480 GCA_051892195.1 Anaerovoracaceae bacterium | reverse complement strand
CATGACCGTGAAATCAGACGGGGGCTCCGCGCCCCCCATGACCGTTAAATCGGAGGGGGCTTCGCCCCCTCCCTCAAGACTGCAACAGACAACAGAAGAACAGAATCGGTGGAAGCCACCGGGTGAAAGAATGAAAGAAAGAAAATGGCCGTATAAAAATGAAATGAATGAAGAGGAGCTTGTGACATCGGATGTTCTGGTTCTCGGAGGCGGCATGGCAGGATGCTATGCCGCAATTGCCGCTGCCCGCAGCGGACAGAGCGTGGTCCTTGTGGAAAAGGGCGCCACCGTCAGGAGCGGAGCCGCAGGAAGCGGCTTTGACCACTGGGAGTCGGCCTGCACAAATCCGTGCTCAAAGGTGACTCCCGAGGAGATCACCAGGGCATATATCCATGAGCAGGACGGCTACAGCAACGGCATCGCCCACTATATAGAATGTGCGGAGGGCTGGCACAGACTGAAGGATATGGAATCCTTCGGAGGAAAGATTCGCGATACCGAGGGAGAATTCCTCGGGGCGGACTTCCGGGACGACCGTACGGGGCTCATGTTTGCATACGATTACAAAAATAAATTTACCCTCAGAGTGTGGGGCAGCACCTTTAAGCCGGCGCTCTACAGGGAGCTGAAGCGCCTGGGAGTAAAGGTATATGACAGAACCGAGGCCACCGCTCTGCTGACGGCAGAGGAAAACGGCAGAAAGCGGGGCGCCGGGGCCATGGGCATGAATGTCCGGACGGGAAAATTTATGATCTTTTCGGCCAAAACCACGGTTCTCACCATGTCGCGCCCTGCGCGGGTATGGCTTTTTAATGCCGACCAGGTGGGTCTGTGCGAGTTCCGGCCCACCCAGTGCATCGGAAGCGGCCACGCCATGGGATACAGAGCCGGTATTGAGTTCACCATGATGGAAAAGTCCGTCCGGGGGGAGTTTTCTGCTGCGGGAAGGAGCTTTCCGCCCTACAGTACAGGAAACAATCACAACACCTGGTATGCAGCCACCATGGTTGACGCCAGAGGCGTCGAAATCCCGTACGTGGACCGGGACGGAAAGGAGCTGAAAACTGTCCGGGAGCGGTATTATCCTGCAGAGGGACAGAAATTTTTCCTGAAAGGCGGCGTCATCGACAATCCAAAGTATGAGTACCGGGGTCCCGAAACCCTTCCCTTCGACGAACTGATGAAACGGGGGTATCAGCTGCCGTTTTATGCTGACCTGAGCCGGATGCCGGAGGAAGAGCGGCGCGTGATCTGGGGCATGATGGTAGGCGAGGAAGGAAAGACAAAGATTCCCGTTCTGAAAAATTTCAGCGACAGGGGCTTTGACCCCCGCAGGCATATGCTTCAGTCCTACGGCACAGGCTGGCAGTCTGCTGCATTCCTGGCTCAGGAGCGCCAGCTGTTCGGAGCGCCGGGGGGCGTTTTCCACGACTGGGACCTGAAGACCAATATTGACGGAATCTATGCTGCGGGAGATCAGCTGTATGCTTCGGACTGCGCCGGATTTGCGGCGGCCACGGGCTACTATGCCGGCAGGAAAGCCGCAGAAGCTGCCAAAACGTCAGGCCCTGCAGCAGAGCTTCAGCGGGACAGAATCGAGGAAGAAAAGAACCGGCTGTATGCGCCCCTTCTGCGGGAAGACGGCATGGACTGGCGGGAGCTGAATATGGCAGTGTCAAAGGCCATGCAGAATTACTGCGGAGGGGTAAAAAACGATATGCTTCTCAGGCAGGGACTGGAACTTCTGGAAGAATATGAGAAGGAACAGGTACCTCTGCTGAAGTGCCGCAATCCCCATGAGCTGATGCGGGCCCATGAGGTAATGGACATACTGGATGTTTCGAAGCTGATTCTGAATGCCTGTCTGCTCAGAAAATCCTCGTCGGTGCCTCTGTGCTTTGAGCGAAGCGATTATCCTGAAGCAGATCCTCCTGAGGACGACTGTTTTATTACCATCTATAAAGAGAATGGTGAGATAAAGAGCAGGCGCGTGCCAAAGGACTATTACGGTGATGTAAAGGCCGGATACGAGGCGCACAATCGGGAATATATCAGAGAGGCAGAGAAGTATAATGAATAAGATTGAATTTACGGCTGTTCCGGTGACCTGCAGCAGTCAGCCCATCACCTTTGACGCCAATAAGTGCATCGGCTGCGGCAGATGCGCCGAGGTATGTCAGGTGGATGTTATGCTGCCTGCCGGGGAGAGCGGCGCTCCTCCTGAGGTTTATTATCCCGGAGAATGCTATTATTGCGGAAGCTGTGTTATGGC
>JBJFFZ010000009.1:0-2108 GCA_051892195.1 Anaerovoracaceae bacterium | reverse complement strand
TTTTTCTGCTATACCTTTATTAGAACGAATGAATCCTGCCTGCAGGAGCGGGTAGCGGATGCCCGGCATCCGCCAGTGCAGGTTTTTTGAAGAAAAAAGTAAGCAATGAGCAGCGGTTCTGTGTACAGTACGGAACCGCTTTTGTCGTGCAGGAGCAGAACATGAACCTGAAAGAATTCTTTACAGAAAATCCCGAAGCAGCCATTGCGTTTTCCGGCGGCGTGGATTCTTCTTATCTGTTGTATTGTGCAAAAAAGAGCGGAGCCAGGGTCCAGGCGTACTATGTGAAATCCGCCTTTCAGCCGCAGTTTGAACTGGACGATGCCCGCCGGCTTGCCCGGGAGCTGGATGTTTCCCTGCGGGTCCTGACGGCCGATGTGCTGTCATCCGATGTGGTTGCAGACAATCCGCCGGACCGCTGCTATTTCTGCAAGCAGATGATTTTCAGAGCAATCCGGCAGGCAGCAGAAGAAGACGGGTTTTCGGTGCTGCTGGATGGAACAAACGCTTCCGATGATGCGGGGGACCGTCCGGGCATGCGGGCCCTTCGTGAAATGTCTGTACGGTCGCCCCTGAGAGAATGCGGGCTGACCAAAACCGAGATCCGCAGGCTTTCTAAGGAAGCGGGGCTGTTTACATGGGATAAGCCTTCCTATGCCTGCCTTGCCACACGGATTCCTGCCGGTGAAAGAATTACCGAGGAAAAACTGAGGGCAACGGAAGCGTCGGAGAATTTTCTTTTTTCTCTGGGGTTTACGGACTTTCGTGTGCGCCGCATGGGCGACACGGCGAAAATTCAGGTTCCGGAAGGCCAGCTGGGCAGGGTGATTGAACAGAGAGAAAGGATTCTTACGGAGCTGAAAAAATACTACGATGCAGTTTTGCTGGATCTGGAGGTACGGAAATGAAAACGGAAATCAAGGCAATTCTGGAAGCCGTAAAAAACGGCGAAATATCGGTGGACGATGCCCTTCTGGCGATTAAGAAGGAGCCCTTTGAGGATATGGGCTACGCAAAGATCGATCTGCACCGAAGGATTCGGCAGGGCATGCCGGAGGTCATCTACGGAGCCGGAAAAACGGCGGAACAGATCAGCGGCATTGCAGAGAAAATGAAGCAGCACGGACAGGATACGATTCTGATCACAAGGCTTTCTCCGGAGGCGGCGCAGAAGGTGTCGGCGCTGCACGACATGGAATATCATGCGGAAGCCCGGGTGGGGATCATGGGACCCATGCCCCCGGCAAGCGGCATCGGAAAAATTGTGGTAGCCACCGGGGGCACCAGCGATATCCCCGTTGCGGAAGAAGCAGCTCTGACCGCAGAAGCCCACGGCAACCAGGTGGTTCGCCTGTACGATGTAGGGGTGGCGGGAATCCACCGCCTGCTGGCCAGCTCGGACGACATCATGACCGCAAGTGTCATCATCGCCATTGCAGGCATGGAAGGGGCCCTTGCCAGCGTCATCGGGGGCCTTGCGGACTGTCCGGTCATCGCCGTACCCACCAGCGTGGGCTACGGCGCCTCCTTCGGAGGCCTGTCAGCCCTTCTGTCCATGCTCAATTCCTGCGCCAGCGGTGTGTCGGTGGTCAACATCGACAACGGCTTCGGCGCCGGATACCTGGCCAGCATGATCAATCACATGGAGGCAAAGTAACTGCGGGGGATGCAGAGCATCCGGGAGTGCGGTTTTTAACGTCGAATGCAGTATACATGTCCGAGCCGTCCATGCACTGTTCAGGCGCGGCTGCGCCTGCTTTTGCGGTTTGCAGCAACAAGGGGCTGTCGCATTACGTCGATAGCCCCTTTCGTACGAAAAGGAGGAAATCCGCCCCTTTCATTGCTATGGGGGCGGATTTCTTTGATTGAATCATGACACACAAACCAGCAGTACATATTATCCGTGTACTGCTGGTTTGTGCATCTCAGGTTTTGATTTACACTTAAAACTGACCCAGGCTTACCACTTCAATTTCGGGTCCAGGTTGCTGAAAATGACTACCCGACCAAAGTCCTCACCGCATCCATAATCTGCTCGTAGGTAATATCCTGCGCATAGGCAAACTGCTTGCGGTATTTATCCCACATGGCGCGGAGTTCCGGGCTTT
>JBJFFZ010000008.1:20683-25105 GCA_051892195.1 Anaerovoracaceae bacterium | reverse complement strand
TGGTGGCAATGATGATGCAGGACGGATGGCGGTGAATCACCTTTCCGTTTGGCAGAGTGATCTGGGCCGTGTCATCCAGAGCGGTGTTCAGGTCCCCGCAGGCTCCCGGCTTTACATAGTAGCACTCTACAAATTCCACGACGGAGGGCGACTGATAGGCTGCCACAAAGGTGCTCTCTACAAAGTGAATACCTCCGTCCTCCGACGGCTGCCAGGACCCCAGCAGGTCATCCATGGAAATATTGCTGTTAAAGGTCACCGGAATATATGGAAGCTCCAGCATTCTTGCCAGAAGCATCACTGCAGTGGATTTTCCCGAAGCCGGCGGTCCGTAGAGCATGCCGGTGTTTACCGGAAGTCTGGAATCCTTTTCCAGCACCATGAGGTCGGCAATGGCCTTGATCTTCGGGTCGATGTAATAATCCTCCAGAGAAATATGAGGAATGAATTTTGCCAGAGGCGATGCCTTCACGGCATCATCTGAGAAAGCCTCCGCCAGTTTTTCGTAAGGGAGCTTGCCCAGAGGCTGGGCGTCCTTTGAATGATAGTAGCTGTAGATTTCCCAGCTGCGCTGCAGCTTCAGGATTTCCTCCTGAAACTCTTTTAAGGAAGCCTCAGACAGAGGCTGCACATCTCCGATATATGCGTAATACTGGCTTCTCCCCTTCATGAAGTGGCGGGTGAGCCAGAAAAGATTGGGATTGTCCTCGTAATTTTTTGCTGGAAGGTTCCGCAGACGCTCCATACGCTTTGCAGCTTCTCCGTCAATCACAGACGCTGCAATGACCACCGGCAGAAAGGCCAGATACGGCACAAGCTCCATAGTGTCTAAGGATTCTTCGTCCCATACTGCCTCAAAGCTTCCGGTTTCCCGGTTCAGCACCCCCAGCTCGGCCCCGCAGACTTTTGTATAAGTGTACCGGATGCCTGTCTCCTCTCTGAGAGAAATCTTCATGAGATAAACGGTCTTTCCTCCGTCTGCCGCAGCCTCCGGACAGAACTCCGCCCAGATGCTTCTGGTGCCGTCCCCCTCCTGCATGGTCTTGTAGCTATGTACTTCGCCCCGCACATAGGCGATTACCGATGCAGCAATCAGACCGTTCATAGTGACCGTTCCCTTTTCCAGCCCTTCGATTTCATAAGGATAGCCGGCAAGGTCGATGGTGGTTTCCTTTATGCCATACAGCAGCGGAGCATCCCCCTGAAAAAAGCCTCCCGAAGGCTCGATCCAGAAATTTACATCCGATTTCATCACATATCCTCCTTTGTATGTCGATCATTGTCATGCTTATGAATATATAATACGATAGGAACAGAATTGTTTCAACGATTCCCGGCTTTTTCGGCGATAATATCCGATTTTCTGAAAATATCGTCCCATTGCCCGGACCAGGGACCTCATTTTTCAATAAATTGTTTTTCTTTATCTCCGGAATCAGTTAAAATAGAGATATCCCAGAAAAATGGAGGTAAACATATGAAGCGATTTCTTCCCCCATCGGCTCCGTTTCTGGCATTCGGGGTCACATGGGCGGCATACGCACTGATCTTTCCGTTTTACAGGGTTCTGCATCTGATCCCTGCCCTCCTGGTGAGCCTGGCTGCAGGAGCAGCCGTATCCAGGTTTACGGAAAAGCCGGAGCCGGCGCCGGAGCCTGAGCCTGTCATCACCAGAGTTCAGGAGCAGGCGGCCCAGCTGGATTCCTATGCCAGAGAGCTTCGGGCCATTGCCGGGACCATAAAGGATCCCGAGGTATCCCGCTATGCATCGTCTATCTGCGATACGATGACAAAGATGGCGGAAAACATCGAGGCAAACCCTGTCGACAGCAAAAAAGCCCGCAGCTTCACAAAGCACTATATTCCTACAGTGCTCACCGTCTTTGAGCGCTACGCAAATCTGGAGGCCCAGAACGTTTCCGGCGGCAATATCGGACAGTCCATGGATGAGATCGAAGCATCCCTTGCCAGGATCGACAGCCTGTTCCGCAAGCAGCTGGACGATATGTTTGACGATGACGCCCTTGACATAAAAACCGATATCAGCGTTCTGGAACAGCTGATGTCCGACCTGAAATAACCCGTTTAAAAGGAGGAACTACCATGAATGAAGAACTGAAAAACGAAACTCTGGCTGATTTTATGACCCCGCCTTCTGCGCAGGCCGTTCCGGTCCTGACCCTGGAGCCTGTAACAAATCAGCCTCCCGCTGCAGTACAGGAAGCACCGGCCCGGCCGGTGGACACCCCTGCAGGAAACACCACGGCAGAAATGCAGTTTTCTCCGGAGGAGCAGAAGATTATTGAGGAATTCGCCGCAAAGATCGATCTGACAAACTCCAATCAGATCCTTTACTACGGCTCTGACTCCCAGCAGAAGATTGCAGCCTTTTCCGAAACGGCGCTGGAAAAGGTCCGCACCAAGGACCTGGGCCAGGTGGGCGACATGATCACCGACCTGGTGGTGGAGCTTCAGAACTTTGATACTGCAGAAGAGTCAAAGGGCTTCCTGGGCCTTTTCAAAAAAGCAGGAAACAAGGTGGAGGCCATGAAGGCCAAGTACGCAAAGGCCGAGGTCAACGTGGACAAGATCGTGGACGTGCTGGAGGACCACAAATTCACCCTGTCCAAGGACATCGCCATGCTGGACAACATGTACGCCCTGAACATCGAAAACTTCCGCCAGCTTTCCATGTACATCGCAGCGGGAAAGCAGAAGCTTGCATACGCACAGAACACGGAGCTTCCTGCCCTGCAGGAAAAAGCCCGTCAGTCCGGCCTCCACGAGGATGCCCAGGCGGCCAACGACTTTGCGGAGTTCTGCAACCGCTTTGAAAAGAAGCTGTACGATCTGGAGCTGACCCGGGAGGTATCCCTGCAGATGGCTCCTCAGATCCGTCTGATTCAGAACAACGATACCATGATGGTGGAAAAGATTCAGACCACCATTGTCAACACCATTCCGCTGTGGAAGAACCAGATGGTTCTGGCCCTGGGTCTCGCCCACTCCGAAGAGGCCATGAAGGCAAACAGAGCCGTAACCGATGTAACCAACGATCTTCTGAAGAAGAACGCAGAGACGCTGAAGATGAGCACCATTGCCATTGCAAAGGAATCCGAGCGGGGTATCATCGACATCGAAACTCTGCAGCAGACCAACAACGCCCTCATCGAAACCCTGGATTCCGTCCGCAAAATTCAGGAGGAGGGCTCTCAGAAGCGTCACGAAGCAGAGGCGGAGCTCACAAGAATCGAAAACGAGCTGAAGTCCAAGCTGCTTGAGTTCAAGGGCTAAGAGGAACACACCATGTCAAAACTCAGAACAAAGCCGGCGGGCATTCTGCTCATGGTCCTGCTGATTGCGGCAGGCTCTCTCCTTGGCTGCCTGCGTTCCCTGAACTCCATGTATGGGGATGTGGAGCAGATCTTCGCAAACGGAGCGGACGGAGACGGGATCTGCGTCAAAAACGACCTGCTGAAGCGGGCGGAATGCGCAGTAAATATGTGCACCGTGGCCCGGCGCAGTCTCACCGGCGGCGAAGCCCTGCTGACGGACCGGCTGTCCGAGGCGGCAGGGGCTCTGCAGGCTTCGGAAAACAGCGGCATCCCGGCCATGAAGGAATGCAATGACCAGCTGCAGGCTGCCATGGATCAGGTGTACAGCGCCCTGGAAGCAACAAATGTCAGTGACGCAGATGAAAAGCAGTACACCCGGCTGTACGCAGAATTCCAGTCCCGGGCCGACACCATCCGCCACGACCCGTACAACACCGCAGCCGCCGAATACAACCGGAAGACCGGCGGATTTCCGGCATCCGTAACGAAGGCTCTGACCCCCGCCGGGGACGCTCAGATCTTCTATTAATATGGAGGCGAGGACCGCAATGAGAAATCACAAGCCATTTTTCCGGCGGGCAGCCGCAGCCGCGGCTGTTTTAGCGGCCCTGTGGGCCGCGCCGGTGACCTGCTTCGCAGGGATTCCGGAGCCTTCTGACTATTTTTATGTAGCGGATTACGCCGATGTGCTCTCCGATGAAACGGAGACAGAGATCCTCTCCGGCAGCGAATCCCTGGAGGAGCAGTGCGGGGCACAGATTGTTGTTGCCACGGTGAACTTTACGGACGGACTGGACATGGAGGACTACGCGTACCGCATGTACAACGACTGGGCCATCGGAAACAGCGCCGGCCAGGGGATTTTGCTCCTGCTTTCCATCGGGGACGACAACTACTGGGTGACCCAGGGAAAGGGGCTTGAGAACCAGCTTTCCGCAGGAACCCTTCAGAACATTCTGGACACATACATGGAGCCGTCCTTTGCAGAAAAGAACTACGACAAAGGAGTGCTTTTAACCTACGATCAGCTGTACCGCGAGGTGGCCTCCATCTGCGGTGTTACAGCGGGAACCTCCGGACAGACGGC
>JBJFFZ010000008.1:18447-20583 GCA_051892195.1 Anaerovoracaceae bacterium | reverse complement strand
CCGGACAGACGGCTTCGCCTCAGACCGGTGGCGCTGAAAAAAGCGGATTCCGGCTGCCGGGGATCGGCACCATTCTTCTCCTGATCATCCTGTTCCTGCTCCTTAGAAAGCTGCTGAAGCTGTTTCGGGGTGCCGGAGGGGGCGGACCTCAGCCACGGACTCACAGGTCCGCAGGAACGCCCCGGCCGGGACCGGGTCCCGGACCTGGTTTTGGCGCAGGACCCACCGTGCGCATGAGCAGCAGAAACAGGGGCTTTACCGGCGGCATGCCGCCCGGCAGAGCCTCCACGCACCGCGGCGTTTTCGGAGGTCCGGGAGTGCCGCCGCCGTTTATGCCCCCTCCGGGACGCACTACTTCCCGGCCTACGGGCGGTCTGTACGGCAGCCGTGGAACCTCCGGCAGCAGCAGGCCTTCTGCACCCCGGACACCTTCCCGGCCGTCTGCAAGCCGCAGCTCTGCCGGAAGGACTGCATCCAGCCGGCCTTCCACCGGTTTTTCCATGGGAAGCAGCAGGCCAACCAGCGGTTTTTCCGGCAGCCGCCATTCCGGCGGCGGAGGCTCCACCAGAGGAGGCGGCGCAGGGCGCCGGTAACTGCAGGATGGCAGGGCCCATGGATTTTAAAGCTTCATAACGGATACACGGGATCCGGGGCACCGGATTTCTTAACGGGGTAAGACCTTTGGTTCTGCCCCGTTTTTTTGTGCGAAAAAAGGCCGGTGCGCAGCCCCGGAAAGTTTTTTTAAAAAGATAAAAAATTTCTGTTGACATTCTTTCTTTTTATTGTATCATTGTATTAGGTCGTTAGTACAGTAAGACAGTAATACAATAATACAGTCAGTGAAGAGAAACACCGACAGGCTTACAGGGTTCGGGGGGACCCGTACCGACGGCATTTCAAAAGAGGTATCGGTTATTGTTTATGTGAACAAAGGAAAGGAGAAACATTGGACTGGAAATTTGACGCCAAGCAGCCCATCTACTCCCAGCTTGTGGAGCAGATGAAGATCCGGATCGTCACCGGGCTGTATCCGCCGGGAGGCAAGCTTCCTTCTGTCAGAGATCTGGCGCAGGAGGCGGGAGTCAATCCCAATACGATGCAGCGGTCTCTGGCCGCTTTGGAAGACTCTGGACTTGTGTATTCCCAGAGAACCAGCGGAAGATTTATTACGGAGGATACGGAGATGATCCAGGCAGAAAGACGGCACATTGCCGAAGAAAAAATTATGGATTTTGTGAAGGAGATGAAAGCGCTTGGTTTTTCAAAAGAAGAACTGATGCAGCTGTTGGAGGGTTATCACTATGAATGAATACATACTTCAGTGTCGCGATCTGACAAAGAATTTCGGAAAAAAACAGGCCCTTGCAGGGATCAACATGGATATTCCCCGGGGCAAGATCATCGGGCTTCTGGGGCCCAACGGCAGCGGCAAGACCACGTTTATCAAGCTTGCCAACGGCCTGCTGGTTCCTACCTCAGGCTCCATTACCATCAACGGAAAGGCTCCGGGGGTAGAATCAAAGCAGATCGTGTCCTACCTGCCGGACAAGGAATATCTGCCGGACTGGATGAGTGTCCGCAGCCTGGTAAAAATGTATGCCGACTTCTTCGCCGACTTTGACCATCTCAGAGCCCAGGAAATGCTGGACCGGCTCAGTATCAGCGAAACCCAGCTGCTGAAATCTCTGTCCAAGGGGACAAAGGAAAAGGTTCAGCTGATCCTTGCCATGAGCCGCAACGCAGAGCTGTACCTGCTGGATGAGCCTATCGGCGGGGTGGACCCGGCAGCAAGGGACTACATTTTAAACACCATTATCAGCAATTACAATGAAAACGGAACCGTGATCATCTCCACCCACCTCATCGCCGACGTGGAACAGGTGCTGGACGATGTAATCATGATAAAAGACGGCGCCATTGCCGCCTGCACATCCGTTGACGATATCAGAGAGACTTATGGAAAATCCGTAGATGAATATTTCCGGGAGGTATTCAGATGTTAGGAAAGCTTACAAAATACGAATTCCGTGCCACAGGCCGGACGATTCTCATCTTTTACGCAGCGCTGCTGATCCTGTCTGTGATCACAGCCATCGGCACAAACTTTGATTCCATGGACAGCGGCCTCATGGGCTT
>JBJFFZ010000008.1:0-18347 GCA_051892195.1 Anaerovoracaceae bacterium | reverse complement strand
GGCATCGAAACGTGTCTCATGCTCCTTGCAGGCATGATCGGCACCATTCTTACGGTGTACCTTTCCATGGCCATCGGTCAGCTGAGCAACCGTCACCGTCTCCTCTGCAGCTTCGGCGCCTTCATCGCAGTCACAACGCTGATTCAGATCATCGAGGGCATCGGTGTCAGCCTTGCAGAAAACATTCTGGACTCCCTTCCGGGCTCCCCGCTCATGCTCATGACAGAACAGGGAAGCCTGGCTCCGGTTCACGCTCTGATGATCGCACTTCTGATCTATAACATCGTAAAAGCAGCCGCCTTCTTCGCAGGCACCGCATACCTGATGAAAAAGCGCCTCAATCTGGAATAACCGGCAGGCTCGAACTACTGGCCGAAAACCCGGCCAAAGCCCCATCTGCCCTGCAGATGAACGGAAAACAGGAATTCTTACTTACATAATCTGCTATATATATACCGGCCCGGGGCCTGCAGACACTCCTCTGCAGGCCCCGGGTCTCTTTCATGCCCCCGCGAAAAAAGCAGGTGCCGCCGCGGCAGCACCTGCTTTTTCGTATGCTTCGTCATCCGGGGCTCCGGATGCTCTTTTTCTTTTTTTATTCTTCGACTCTGCGGATTTCGGCTCCCAGTCCTTTCAGTTTTTCCACAAATTCGGTGTAGCCCCGTTCAATGTGGTAGATTTCTGAAATCTCTGTGGTGCCTTCTGCTGCGATGCCTGCAAGGACCATGGCGGCTCCTGCCCGCAGATCGGTGGACATGACCGGCGCGCCCTTCAGTTTTTTGCCTCCCGGGATCACGGCGCTTTTGCCTTCAATGGTGATGCCGGCCCCCATGCGGTTCAGCTCGCTGATGTGCATGTAGCGGTTTTCAAACACGGTTTCGATGACGGTGCTGGAGCCCTCTACGGTGGTCAGCAGGGCCATAAACTGGGACTGCATATCGGTTGGAAAGCCCGGATACGGCAGGGTCTTGATATCGGTTGCCACCAGGGGCCGTTCGTCGGCCTTGACCCGGAGGCCTTCCACGGTATCCTCTACGGTGACGCCGCACTCCTGAAGCTTTGCAATGATCGGTCTCACATGGTCCGGTACTACATTTTTCAGAAGGATATCTCCCCGGGTGATGGCTGCCGCCACCATGAAGGTTCCTGTCTCGATGCGGTCCGGAATCACGCAGTGCTTTGTTCCGTGAAGGCGTTCCACGCCCTCGATTTTGATGGTATCGGTGCCGGCGCCCTTGATCTTTGCCCCCATCTTGTTGAGATAGTTGGCCAGATCTACGATTTCCGGTTCCTCTGCAACATTTTCTACAATTGTTATGCCGTCAGCCAGTGCTGCTGCTGTCATAATGTTTTCTGTAGCGCCTACGCTGGGATAATCCAGATAGATCTTTGCCCCTTTCAGTCGGTCTGCCCTGGCTTCCACGTAATTTGGGCCGAACTCGATGCTGGCGCCCATCTTTTCAAATCCCTTCAGGTGAAGATCAATGGGTCTTGCTCCGATGGCACAGCCCCCGGGAAGTGCCACTCTTGCGCTTCCCATCCGCGCCAGCAGCGGTCCCATGGTCAGGATGGAGGCCCGCATCTGCTTCACCAGATCGGTAGGCGCTTCGTTTGTATTGATCCCGGAAGAATCCAGCTGCAGGACATTGTTTTCAAAATCTGTCTTTACTGCAACGCCCAGGCCCTCCAGTATCCGGCACATCACCTCAACATCCCGCAGATCCGGTGCATCACAGATGCTGCACTCTTCCTCTGCCAGCAATGTGGCCGCCATGATCGGCAGAACAGAATTTTTTGCTCCGCTGATGGTCACTTCACCCCTTAAAGGACCATTATTTTTCACTAAATATTTAGCCACTTCTCTCCTCCGAATCATTCAGAACATATATAAAACAGAATGATCTCTATTGATATCTTAAGATTACGACATCTCTGCACCTCTCGGGGCACAGCCAATTTATTATACATTATTACATCACCTTACACAATACAAGAGATAACCAAATTCCTACAATATAGCCGATTATTCCGGCAGGAACAGTGTACCTGAGTCTGCGGACAGAGGTCACGCCAAAATACACTGCAATGGCGTACAGCAGGGTCTCGCTGCTGCCCATCATGACACTGGCGCTTCTGCAGAGAAAGCTGTCCGGTCCGAAGCGCTCTGCCAGCTGCTCCAGAACCACCAGGGTTCCGCTGCCGGAAACGGGACGCAGAATCATAAATCCTGTCAGCTCATCGGGAATTCCAAGAACCTGAAAGACAGGATGGCAAAGCTGCTCCAGGCGCCCCAGGGCCCCGGAGTCTGTCATCAGCGTAATGGCAAGAAACACTGCAATAATAAATGGCAGCACATCGGCTGCGGTTTTCAGTCCGTCTCTGCACCCTTCAATAAACAGATCGTATACATTTGCCTTCCGCACCCATCCGTGGATGAGAATCACGGTGATCATGCAGGGCAGAAAAACTGCAGAGATCAGGCGAAGGATCTCACTCATGGTATTTTCTTATCCTGTCCTTTCCTGTTCCGCTGCACATTTTGCAGACTGCAATGCTGGCGGCGGTGGAGGCTGCCCCTGCCAGAATGGACGGCAGTATGATATCCGCAGGATCTGCGGAGCCTGCAGAGGCGCGGATCTGTATTACGGTAATCGGCACCAGCTGCAGCATGGACATGTTGACTGCAGCAAACATGCACATTTCATCGCTGGCCTCCGGCCGGTGCCCGTTTTCCTCATCCAGACGCTTCATGGCCTGAAGGCTGAATACGGTGGCGCTGTTCCCTGCCCCGAAGATATTTGCGGTAAATCCCATGAGCATCAGCATCAGGGTGTCCGTATCCTTTTCTTTCGGAAACAGAAAACCCATGATGCAGCGGCTTTTTTCTGCAATCACCTCCATAAGGCCGGACCCTCTTGCGATATTCATAAAACCGCTCCACAGTCCCATGATCCCCGCCAGACCGATTACAAAATATACCGCTTCCTCGCAGCTTCCAAGCAGCCCCTCCATGAAGCCGGAGGCTTCGCCTGCAGGGTTTTCGGCTCCCCACATATGTTCTCCGTAGGAAAGGATTCCTGCAAGAATCATCAACATCCAAACTTTATTCATCAGACACTCCTCCCGCTACAATATATGAGGGGACTGTATGTTTATTCATGGTAAAATATTGAAATTCCGCTTCTGATTGGTTGTTTTTATTTCCAAAGTATGGTTTAATATATGTATTGTGGTTAGAATAAATCATAAGATTATTTTTAAAGGAGCATCAAATGAATAACATGATAACACTCGGGGATGCAATTCTGCTTCTGATCGGTGTCTGCGTGATCCTGCTGCTCATTTATATGATTCGTGCAGTCCGTGCGCTGATTCCGGGATTCAAGTCGCTCTCGAAAATACTTGATGACACACAGAATGTTACCGGAATGGTTTCAGATGCTGCTTCAGGTGTGGAGGATTCCATTCTTTCACTCTCTGAGTCCACAGAAGAAATGGCAGATTTTATCAAGAACAATCAGAGCTCCCTCAAGGCCATTGTTAACCTGATCAACGCTGTCGTTTCAATTAAAAAACTTTTTTCCTGACCCGCATTAGGGCATGCATAGAAAGGAGACTTATCCGATGAAAGCAACTGGCATTGTCAGAAAGGTTGATGAATTAGGACGAATTGTTCTTCCAATTGAGTTAAGACGTACGCTGAATGTTCATATAAAGGATCCGCTGGAAATTTTCGTTGATGGCGAATATATCATGCTGAAGAAATATGAACCTGCATGTATCTTCTGCGGAAATGCAAAGGACGTTCAGAGCATTCACGGCAAAAATGTCTGTGTAAACTGCATTGAAGAATTAAAAAATCTGTAGAAATGCAATCTGAACATAATGGCTGCCCTCCGGGGCAGCTTTTTTTCGTATAAAAAAGCCCCGCACATAACACGGGGCTTTGGTTCCGGAGCTTTCCGGCTAGTCTTCAAACTTCAGAAGTGAGCTTGTTCCGATGCTGGTGGCGCCTGCCTTGAGCATCTCTTTTGCGGTTTCGATATCCCGGATACCGCCTGCAGCCTTGATCTTGCACTGCTTGCCTACGATCTTCTTGATACCCTTGACCATGTCAACGGTTGTATCTCCGTTAAATCCGGTGGCAGTCTTGATCCATGCAGCCTTTTCTTCTGCTGCAATGGTACATACTCTCACTAATTCTTCCGGTGTAAGCAGAGGTGCCTCCACAATGATTTTTACATCGGCCATTCCGGCAGTATTGCGGACAACGCCCTTGATTTCGTCACGGAGCTCCTTGTCCTTGCGGTCCTTCAGAAGGCCGAGATTGATCATGAAATCGATCTCCTTTGCACCTTCCTCTGCAGCGCAGATTGCTTCGTAGATCTTTGCACGGTAAGAGGATGCACCGGTAGGGAAGCCTGCTGTGGAAACGATCAGAACCTCAGGATGGTTCTTGAGCTCTTCGTAGCAGACCTTTACAAAGCCTGAATTGACGCATACAGCTCTGTAACCGTTGATGAGCGCCTGCTTGCACAGACTTCTCGCATCACCAGGTGTCGTACCGAACTTCACACTGGTGTATTCAATCACCTTGTTTAAGTCTTCCATTGGCTGTGATAATCTCCCTTAATTACTTTTTGATGATTTCGCCTTCCTGACCGTTGGCAATCTTGCCGGCGCCTGCTTCATCGGTATCCAGGTGCATGTCGCGGAAGTGTGTGTCACCGGAACGAACCAGTACTTCATCAAAGATAATCGCTCTCGGACCGTCGAACTTAACCTGAACGATCTCGCCGTCAACAACACCTGCTTCCTTTGCCTGTTCTGTGGAAAGGTGGATGTGTCTCTTTGCTACCATAACGCCTTCTGCCAGTTCCACTTCGCCCTTAGGACCAACCAGCTTGCAGCCAGGAGTGCCTGCCAGCTTGCCTGATTCTCTGATGTCAGCAGGAACGCCCAGTACAAAAGAATCGGAAATTGCGATTTCTACCTGAGTCTGTGATCTGAAAGGTCCCAGGATTCTTACGCCTGCCAGCTTGCCGCCGTTCGGACCGATTACGTCTACCTTTTCTTCTGCAGCGAACTGTCCCGGCTGTGATAAATCCTTAAATCTTGTAAGCTCTGCACCTTCGCCGAACAGCTTTGCGAAATCCTCAGCAGAAACATGAACGTGCTTGTTTGAAACACCTGCAGGTACTGTGTAACCCATTTTTTGCCTCCTTAAGTAAGTAAATTGTTCAAATAGTATTAAATATAATTAATAAAAATTATAAGCGTCATTTGCCGGATCTACTGCTCCTCCTCCGGGATCAGATATGTAATATGCGGAAGCTGACGGAACTGCTCCGCATAGTCCAGCCCGTAACCGATAATAAACCGGTCGTCCACACTGAAACCGCAGTAATCCGGAACAACGTCCGTTCTGCGGCGGGCCGGTTTGTCCAGCAGCGTGGCGATTTTCACGGATTTTGCGCCCTTTCCTGCGAAATAAAAGTCCTTCAGGTACTTGAGGGTAACGCCGGAATCGATGATATCCTCCACAATCAGAACATTTTTTCCGGCAGGAGAGCGATCCAGATCCTTTCGGATTTCAACGGAACCGGAAGTCTCTGTGGAATCTCCGTAGCTGGATGCCACAAGGAAATCCATGCTGACGTCCCCCTCCAGGGCCCTCACCAGATCCGCCATAAAAATAAAGGATCCCTTCAGAACACCTACCACAAAGATGTCCTCTCCGGCATAGTCCCCGGAAATCTGCTTTCCAAGCTCCCGGATCCTCTTCTGTATCTCTTCTTCTGTCAGCAGAATGCCGCCAACCTTATAACCAGGTACATGAATCAATGAATCAGCTCCTTTGCTGCGTCACGGCTGACCCGTCAGCCATGATGCTCCTGTGCGTCGTCGTCTTCAACTACTCTTCCGTCCCCCTGGATGATGGTCTTTCCTCTGTAGGCCTTCCGGGGATTGACTGCAGCCTCCTCCCGGGGCCCGTACTCAGACTCCCTCCAGTATTTGTCCAGCTCATCCGCCAGATGGGTCAGGATAAAAATCCACAGAACGAGATCATCGATGATTCCAAAGCCCAGCACCGTAAAGGGAATCAGGTCAATAGGGACGAACAGATATATTATACCAAAAATAACGAGCAATTTCTTTCTTTTTGGTACAGAAGGATCCAAAAGTAATTTTTTAATGGATCGGATCCGCTTTCCCAGGACTGCAAATGTCAGGTATCTCATATTATTCCTCGCCGGCTGACGGCTCTGTTCCCTCCAGGAGAATCTGTCCGATCACATCCAGAAGCTCCTGGCAGCCTGTTTTCTTCAGGGAAGAGACAGGAAGAACCAGATCTTCCTTTTCAAGCTTCAGGGTTTTTCGGATCAGGCTGATATTTTTGTTCATTTCATTTCTTGAAACCTTATCCGCCTTTGTGGCCACCACAACGCCGTCCAGTCCATGATAGCGCAGATACTCGTACATCTGTACATCCTGGGCGCTGGGCGCATGGCGGATGTCCACCAGCTGAATCACCTTTCTGAGGTTGGGGCGGTTTTCCAGATAGCTTTCCATCATAGGTCCCCATTCCCGGCTCTGGGTTTTGGAGACCTTTGCATAACCGTATCCGGGAAGATCCACAATGCGGAACTGCCCGTTGATTTCAAAGAAATTGATGGTTCTCGTCTTTCCCGGGCTGCCGCTGACTCTGGCAAAATTTCTGCGGTTCACCAGGGTATTGAACAGGGATGATTTGCCTACGTTGGAGCGTCCCGCAAAGGCGATCTCCGGCAGATCATCGGCAGGGTACTGGTTTTCCCTGACTGCCACGGCAGTCAGCTCTGCTTTTGTGATCTTCATGGTCCGTTTCCTTCTGCTGTGCGTTTCACGGCCCGGGGCCGTGCTCTTCTGTCTGTTATTCTTTTACCAGAGCTTCTGCAAGCACCTGGTCGATGGATTTCATTCCCTTGAAGGTCATGCTGTGACGGACATTGTTTGGAAGTTCGTCCAGATCCTTCAGATTTTCTTCCGGAAGAAGCACCACCTTAACCCCGGCTCTGTGGGCGGCGATCATTTTTTCCTTGATGCCTCCTACAGGAAGTACGTTGCCCCTCAGGGTGATTTCCCCTGTCATGGCCAGATCCTTTCGCACCGGCGTGCCCGTGAGAGCGGAAACCATGGAGGTGCACATGGTGACGCCTGCAGACGGACCGTCCTTTGGCGTTGCACCCTCCGGAATGTGAATGTGAATGTCCTTTTCTTTATAGAAATCCTCCGGAATTCCCAGCTCGTCGCTTCTGGACCGGATGACGCTGAGTCCCGCCTTGGCGGATTCCTGCATCACGTCGCCCAGCTGACCGGTGAGCACCAGCCTGCCCGTGCCGTTCATTACGGTGGTTTCAATAAACAGGGTGTCGCCGCCTACTGCAGTCCACGCAAGACCGGTGGTTACGCCCACCTCGCTTCCGCCTTCCACCAGATCGTAATGGGCTTTTTTCTTTCCCAGGTAGGATTCCAGATTGCCTGCGGTAATGCGGAAGGTCTTGTTTTTGCCCTTTGCTCCGGCTTCCACCACCTTGCGGGCAACCTTCCGGCAGACGCTGCCGATCTCCCGTTCCAGATTCCGCACGCCGGCTTCTCTTGTATAGTAGTTGATAATACTTCTGAGGGCCGCCTCGGAAAGGCTGATCTGCTCAGGCTTGATGCCGTTTTCGCGGATCTGCTTCGGAAGCAGGTGACGCTTTCCGATTTCCACCTTTTCCTCTTCTGTGTAGCTGGAAAGGCTGATGACCTCCATACGGTCAAGGAGAGGTCTCGGAATGGTGTCGGTTGTATTTGCCGTGGTGATGAACAGAACCTTTGAAAGGTCAAACGGAACATCCAGGAAGTGATCCTTGAAGTCCCTGTTCTGCTCCGGATCCAGCACCTCCAGCAGTGCAGAGGCCGGATCCCCCCGGTAGTCAGAGCCCACCTTGTCGATTTCATCGAACAGGAACACCGGATTGTTGACGCCGCAGTCCCGGATGGATGTAATGATCCGGCCCGGAATGGCGCCCACATAGGTTCTTCTGTGTCCGCGGATTTCTGCCTCATCCCGCACGCCCCCAAGGGACATCCGCACGAACTTTCTGTTCAGGGAAGTGGCAATGGATTTAGCAATGGAGGTTTTGCCCACCCCCGGAGGGCCTACCAGACAGATGATGGGGCCTTTGAAATTTTTGGAAAGGCTCATAACTGCCAGGTACTCGATAATTCTGTCCTTGACCTTTTCCAGGCCGTAATGCTCATCGTCCAGAATCTTTTTTGTCTTCTTCAGGTCGATTTTGTCCTTTGTAGAGGTATTCCACGGAAGCTCCAGGATACACTCAATATAATTTCTGAGAACAGAAGCATCCGGAGAAGCGGACTGCAGCCGGAGCATGCGCTTGATTTCTTTTTCGATCTTTTCGTGGATCTTCTTTTCAAGCTTCAGTTCATCCAGGCGCTTCAGCCACTTTTCGACTTCTTCTTCTACGCTTTCGTCCTGCCCCAGCTCCTGCTGGATGGTCTTGATCTGTTCTCTGAGATAATACTCCTTCTGGTTTTCGGTCAGCTTCTGCTTCACCTTCTGGGTAATATCGTTTTCGATCTTTACGATCTCGATTTCTCTTGCAATAAAGCCGCTGACCTTCTCCAGACGCTGAACGACATTGGATGCGCTGAGGATTTCCTGTTTATCCTCCACCTTGATATCCATATGGGATGTGATAATATCCGCCAGCCGTCCAGGTTCTTCAATGGCTTCGATTCCCGGAAGAATCTCTCTTGAGATCTTCGGAGAATTTTCCAGGTATTCTTCAAACTGGCCCAGCACCGCTCTCATAAGGGCTGATATTTCTGCGGAATCCTCCTTTGGAATCTCATCCTTCAGAAGCTCGATCCTTGCCCTGAAATACGGTACCTCATGGATCATTTCTGTAATCCGGCCTCTGGAAATTCCCTCCACCAGAACACGGATCGCATTGCCCGGAAGACGGAGCATCTGCTTGATCCGCGCAGTTGTTCCTATTTCAAAGAAATCGTCCCTGGTAGGAAGGTCTGTCTCTGCATTTTTCTGTGTCACAAGGAAAATCATCTGATCGGTCATCATGGAATTTTCCAGTGCGCTGATGGATTTTTCCCGGCCTACATCAAAATGAAGAAGCATGGTAGGAAACACAGAAACCCCCCGCAGAGGAATCACCGGCATTCCTTCCGGCCCTGTCTGCGTAATGTGAAGGAGATCTTCAATCTCTTCATCGGAAAAGAAATCCTCCTCCGCCGCAGCTTCGTATTCGGTTTCTATTGTGGTCTGGTCTCCAGTGTCAAATGTTTCTTTTTCATCTGCCATTGTATCCGCCTCCTGTCATAATAGTTTCTTCAGAAGCAGTACGAAAAAGGGGCATGTCTATGCCCCTTTTGAATCAGCTTCCGTATCATCACCGTCAAGCACCAGTGATGGCCTTGCTATCTCATCCACGGTATCCTTTGTGATGATGCATTTTCTGATATCATCACGGGACGGGATGTCAAACATGATGTCAGTCATAAGACTTTCCATAATGCTTCTCAGGCCTCTTGCTCCTGTCTTGCGCTCGATCGCTTTTTCTGCAATCCGCTCAATGGCTTCCTGCTCAATCTCAAGTTCCACATGATCCATTGCGAATAGCTTTTTATACTGCTTCAGAAGTGCATTTTTCGGTTCATTGATGATCCTGACAAGTGCCTCTGTATCAAGCTCCTTTAAAGTCACGAGAACAGGAAGTCTTCCGACAAACTCCGGAATCAGGCCGTACTTGAGTAAATCCTCAGGCTGAATCTGCTGCAGAATTGCTGCATCATTGCCCTTTGCCGGCTTGATGTCCGCATTGAATCCGATGGTCTTTTCACCGATTCTGCGCTGGATCACCTGATCCATTCCGTCAAAGGCGCCGCCGCAGATAAACAGAATATTTGTCGTATCAATCTGAAGAAATTCCTGATGCGGGTGCTTTCTTCCGCCCTGTGGCGGAACGCTGGCAACGGTGCCTTCCAGAATCTTCAGCAGTGCCTGCTGCACGCCTTCTCCGCTTACATCACGGGTAATCGACACATTTTCGGACTTGCGGGCAATCTTATCGATCTCATCCACGTATATTATACCCTGCTGTGCCCGTTCTATATCATAATCTGCAGCCTGAATCAGCTTCAGAAGAATATTTTCTACGTCTTCGCCCACATATCCGGCCTCTGTCAGGGCCGTTGCGTCTGCAATTGCAAACGGTACGTTGAGTATCTTCGCCAGTGTCTGTGCAAGAAGGGTCTTTCCGGAGCCCGTAGGTCCCAGCATGAGAATGTTGCTCTTCTGGATCTCCACCCCGTCAGAATCCGTGATCTCCCTGCTTCTGATGCGCTTGTAATGATTGTAGACAGCAACCGCAAGGCTCTTTTTTGCCTCATCCTGCCCGATTACATATTCTGACAGGTAGTTTGCAATATCGCGAGGCTTCGGAAGCTCTGCCGTCTCCTCCATAACAGGATCAGACTCCGAAAATTCCTCTCTCAGAATATCTTCGCACAGGGCGATGCATTCGTCACAGATGTATACACCCGGTCCTGCAACAAGCCGGCGAACCTGATCCTGACTCTTACCGCAGAAGGAGCATTTCAGCTGCTTCGTATCGTCGAATTTCGCCATATCCTTTCCGGTCCCCTTTCTAACGCTTTGTGATTACCTTATCGATCAGACCGTATTTCACTGCATCCTCCGGATCCAGGAAATTGTCCCGTTCTGTATCCTTTTCAATGACGGACAGTCTCTGTCCTGTATTTTCGGCAAGGATTCTGTTCATTCTTTCCTTGATCTTTATCATACGCTCTGCATGGATCTTCATGTCCGTAACCTGACCCTGCATGCCGCCCAAAGGCTGGTGTATCATGATCTCTGCGTTCGGAAGCGCCATCCGCTTGCCCTTTGCCCCTGATGACAGCAGGAAAGCTCCCATGCTCGCAGCCATACCGATACAGATCGTGCACACATCCGGCCGGATATACTGCATGGTATCGTAGATCGCCATGCCGGCAGTGACAGATCCTCCCGGGCTGTTGATATAGAAATTGATATCAGCGTCCGGATCCTCTGATTCAAGAAACAGCATCTGTGCCACGATCAGACTTGCTGTATGATCGTTGACTTCTTCTCCCAGAAAAATAATCCGATCCTTGAGAAGTCTTGAATAAATGTCATAGGAACGCTCGCCTCTGGCGGTCTGCTCTATGACCATAGGTACTAATGCCATCTTAGATCCCCCTTTATTGGAATAACACGGAATAGGACCCGTCAAAAAACAGATCCTATTCCCGTAATAATCAGTCTTTTTTTTGTTTTCCGGCGGAATTATTCCATTCCGAATGCAGCAGCAACCTTGTCTTCCATCTTTTCAACTTCAGACTTGTTCTCTTCGATCTGGCTGTAGTCGATTTCGTTGATTACTGCATTGTCTGCGATGATTTCAAGTGCCTTCTTTGCAGCGAGGTCATTTCTGATGTACTTGATATCATCCTTTACATATTCTCTCATCTTTTCAGCATCTACGCCGTACTGGATACCCATTCTGCCCAGCTCAGCAGTGAGCTCTTCCTCTGAAATCTCAATGCCTTCGCTCTTTGCGATTGCCTGAATGATGAGACGTGATTTAACCTTTCTCTCAGCATCGTAACGGATCTGTTCTCTGAATTCTTCGAAATTGCTGTGAGTTTCCTGGAGATAGAGCTGGAGGCTCTGTCCGTTGTAGTTGAGCTGCTGTTCAAACTGTCTGAGGAGCTCGTCGATTTCATGCTCGATCATTACTTCAGGAATGTCAACGATAATATCTTCGTAGATTGCCTTCATGGCTTCGTTCTTGATATTGTCGCGGTTCTGGGATTCCTTGTTTGCCACGAGCTTCTTTTCGATCTCCTGCTTCCACTCTTCCAGAGTGTCAAATTCGCTGCATTCCTTTGCAAGGTCATCGTTGATTTCAGGCGGTTCTTCTTCCTTTACCTCGTGGATGGTGCACTTGAAGGTTACAACCTGGTCAGCAAGAGACTTTTCCGGATAATCGAACGGGAATTTTACTTCGATTTCTCTTTCTTCGCCTGCAACTACGCCAACCAGCTGATCCTCAAAGCCCGGTACAAATTCCATGGAACCCAGCTTGAGCTTGTGGTTTTCTGCAGTGCCGCCCTCGAACTGCTTTCCGTCCGGAGTGAAGCCCTTGTAATCGAGAACAACGGTATCCATGAGCTCTGCAGGTCTGTCAACTGTAACGAGTCTTGCATTTCTCATAGCGTAGCTTCTGAGCTGAGCATTGACGTCCTTTTCTGTAACCTTTGTTGTCGGAACATTTACCTCAACGCCCATATAGTCCCCAGGGAGTACGTTTACTTCCGGCTCTGTGAGGAACTTGATTGAGAAAGTGAATCCGCTGCCTGCCTTGAGCTCCTGATCGCCCAGGTCAACATCCGGGTAGTCTACAGGTTCATAACCGAGCTCTTCCAGTGCTTCCGGATACTTTTCGTTGAACACCTTTGAAACGGCATCCTGTGTAAATACATCGGCGCCGTAATGATTTTCGATCATCTTTCTTGTGGCCTTGCCCTTTCTGAAGCCAGGCACTGTGAAACGCTTTCTGTTTTCTTTAAATACTTCGTTGATGGCATTGTCGAACTCTTCTGCAGTGATTTCCATCGTCATGCTTACTGTATTTATTTCTCTGCCTAAAAACTCTGCTTTCATTTTAAACTTCTTCCTCCTACAAGCGAATTACATAAATATTTAAATGATTATACCCTTTGAAATCTCTTTTGTAAAGGGCGCCAGACCCTGTGCCGGCACGAAAGCCGGAAGCCTCAGACTACCGTGAGAAGCTGCTGCCCCGCAGCAGTTCCATCCCGCGTCCGTACTTTGACTTCACTCCCGGAACCAGGCCGAACCTTGCGGCCAGGTCCTCTCCCATGGCTTTCAGTGAAAGAATCTCACCGGAATACAACTCCAGCTCCAGCTCCCTGATAATCAGTTCACCGGCTGCAGTTACGATTTTGCCGATGTCCAGCGCTGCCTCACAGATTGCAGTGCCGGTATCGATGCGCCGGATTCTGCGCAGAAAATCAGTCTCCAGCTTTTTCTGAAGCGGTCTGTCCCCTATAAGCTCAATCAGTTCCCGTCCCTTTTCACTTTCGGCGAAAACATCAAGCGACGCCATGCTGTCATCAAATGAATCTGCAAGCTGAATATTCAACTCTTCCCTTTCGTGAAGGCCTTCCTTCTGCCTTCCGCCCCATTTAATAGTCGCAACAACGTGCGGACCTTCATGTCTGATCCGGAATGCGGCATCAACGCTGCTCAGAATGCCGTCCGGCGTATCGTAATACGCCGCCCGCATCTGAACCGACTGCCGGGAGTCCACATCGCCGTACTTTTTAAATACGGCCTCCTGCCAGAACTTTTCAACGATGCTTTCGTCCGGAATCAGGTATTTAAATTCAATTTCCATTGAACTCTCCTGTCCTGCTCTCGTATGTGTGCCGAAAAAAGAGCATTTTTCCGCATCATTTTATCACAAGCATATTGTGAATACAAGCACAACGTAAACTTGTTTGTTTCTTACAGAACCTTGCTCAGAAATGCTTTTGTTCTTTCATTCTTCGGATGATTGAAGATATCATCCGGCGTTCCCTGCTCCATGATGACGCCCTGATCGATAAAGAACACCCGGTCCGCCGCTTCTCTGGCAAAGCCCATCTCGTGGGTTACGATCACCATGGTCATGCCGTTGGCCGCAAGTCCCCGCATGATTTCCAGGACTTCCCCCACCATCTCAGGGTCCAGGGCGGAGGTAGGCTCGTCAAAGAGCATCACCTCAGGGTTCATGGCCAGGGAGCGGGCGATGGCCACCCGCTGCTGCTGTCCGCCGGACAGCTCTGCAGGATATGCGTCCGCCTTGTCCGCCAGTCCCACCTTTGCCAGCAGATCCCGGGCGGATGCCTCTGCCTCTTCCTTCGGCTGCTTCAGCACCTTTATGGGAGCGATGGTAATGTTTTCCAGAACCGTCTTGTGCGGAAACAGGTTGAACTGCTGAAACACCATGCCCATGCGGGAGCGGATTGCATTGATATTGTTTTCGTCGATGAGCTCTCCGTCCAGAAGGATCTCACCCTCCGAAGGCTCCTCCAGCCGGTTGAGACAGCGGATAAATGTGGATTTTCCGGACCCGGAGGGGCCGATCACACATACGACTTCATTGTCATGGATGGTTTCTGTGATGCCCTTCAGGACTTCATTGTGTCCGAAGCGCTTAACAAGGTTTCTGATTTCTATCATGCTTTAGAATCCTGCCTTTCTCTTCTTGGTCTTCGGGGCCCCGCCGGAGCTTGCCATCCGCGCCTCCAGGTATGCGACGCCTCTGGACAGCGGAATGGTCATGCACATATATACAATGGCTACGCCCACATACGCCGGGAAGGACTTGAAGTCTCTGGACGCCCAGAGCATCCCCTGCCTTGTGATCTCTACGATGCCCACGTAGGACAGAATGGAGGTTTCCTTGATCAGCGTTACAAATTCGTTGGCCATGGCAGGCAGGATGATTTTAAACGCCTGAGGCAGGATAATGCTGGTCATGGTCTGAAAACGGGTCATGCCCAAAGAACGGGCCGCCTCCGTCTGCCCTTTGTTTACGGCCTGGATTCCGCTTCGGATGATCTCCGCCAGATACGCCGCGCTGTTGAGCCCGCAGGCCAGAATCCCCACCAGTACGATAGGATTCCAGTTGAACCGGATGGCCCCGTGGGAGGCTGCCGAAAGAATCTGCGGCACCCCGTAGGCCAGAATGAGCACCTGTACGAACAGCGGCGTGCCCCGTATGACCTCCACATATACGGAAGCCGGCCAGCGGAGCAGCCGTGTTTTTGACATTTTGCCCAGCGCCATAAACAGGCCGATGAACAGTCCGATAATCAGCGCCCCGGCTGTAACATATAAGGTTGTCCCTATTCCATAGGATGCTATTTTTATTCCCTGTAAATAATTTGCCATAAATACTCTCCCTGAAAATCGTATATAACTAATTTATTATACAAGAATGCTTCCGCAAATACAAGAGAAATACAAGAGGCGGCCCCTGCTGTGCCGCCCCTGTTTTCCATAATTCTACATTTTAATATCATAAACGCACTGCCGGCGGGAAATATTTTCCCGTATACGAGGGCTCTGCCCTCACCCGGGTCATCCGCAGGCGGATGCGCCTTTTTGTAATTTCATTTGCCGGATTTTATTTTTTTCGAAAATTATTTTCCGGATTTTATTTTTTTTGGAATTTATTTACCGTACTGCCGATTTTTTCCGGAAAATCCGTTGGATTTCTACTGAAGGTCGTGCTTGTGACGTTCGAAGTAATCCTTTGTTTCCTTTACAACCACGCCGCTGAGTGCGATCAGGGCGATCATGTTCGGAATGGCCATGAGGCCGTTGAAGATGTCGGCGATGGTCCATACTGCAGATACGGTCATGTAAGGTCCGATAAATACAGCCAGGATGTAGAGCCAGCGGTAAGCCTTTACCACCTTCATGTTTCCGTTGGAAAGGTATTCCAGACAGCGTTCACTGTAGTAGTCCCAGCCAAGGATCGTTGTGAATGCGAAGAAGATCAGGCAGATCATCAGCACGAAGGAAGAAACGGCTGCCGGGAACGGAAGTCCGTTCTGGAATGCGTAAGTGGTAACCTGAACGCCTTCAAGCCCATCCACCTTCCACGCACCTGTGATGACGATGGAAAGACCTGTCATGGTACAGATGATGATGGTATCGATAAATGTACCTGTCATGGAAACGAGACCCTGACGAACCGGTTCCTTTGTCTGGGCTGCAGCTGCAGCGATCGGCGCAGAACCGAGACCTGCTTCGTTTGAGAAGATACCTCTTGCAACACCCTTCTGCATGGCGATGATCATAGTACCTGCCACGCCCCCTGCGATGGACTGCGGAGCAAAGGCGCTCTTGCAGATGATCACAACAGCTTCCGGAACCTTTGTGATGTTCAGTACGATGAGCACGAGACAGAAGAACACATAGATCACTGCCATAAACGGAACGATGATCTGGGATACCTCTGCAATACGCTTGATTCCGCCGATGACAACCAGTGCCACGCAGACAGCCAGAACAAGGCTGGCGATTACAACGGCCCAGGAATACTCGCCGATGAACGGAAGGTTCACAACAGCTGCAGAATCCGGGTCAAAGAAGTTCTTTACGGCGCTGGCGATGCCGTTTACCTGTGTAAAGGTACCGATCCCCATGAGACCTACGCAGACACCGAAGAATGCAAAGATCTTTGCAAGCCACTTCCAGTTTGCGCCCATACCTTTTTCTATGTAATAGAACGGTCCCCCCAGAGCGTGTCCGTCAGCGTCCAGCGTTCTGTACTTGACTGCCAGCAGACCTTCGGAGTACTTTGTAGCCATACCGAAGAAGGCCGCCAGAATCATCCAGAACAGAGCTCCCGGACCCCCTGCGCATACAGCAGTGGCAACACCTACGATATTTCCGGTACCGATGGTTGCGCTCAGAGCGGTGCACAGAGCACCGAAGCTGCTGACCTCGCCTTTGCCGTCCTGTTCATTTTTTACCATAAAGCGGAGTGCTTTTCCAAGATGACGAACCTGAAGTCCGCCCAGTCTGAGTGTCAGGAGGATACCTCCTGCAATGATGAGAACCATCAGTGGGACGCCCCACACAAAATCATCGATGGCTCCTAAGAGTTTGTTAAAACTTTCCATAATTTACCTGTCCTCTCCTTTAAAATAAAACATAATTCCACAGGAAAAGAAGATAATACCAGGAATTCCGCGGACAGCCGTCCGCCCATAAAAAACACAGAATTGATCATGATTCTTTCCCTGCAAATAAAAAAGCCGGAACCCCGAACGGGTACTCCGACGCTGAGAGAAAGGATGAAGCTATAAAATAATAGTAGCTCTGTCCTTTTGCCTGAGAGATTGGCACTGGATGTGCATTACACCTTCGGCGCTTTACTGCCCGATGCTTCCCTGCGCAGGCCGCCGCCCCCAGGGGCTGCAGTCATGCCGCGGAACCGGTATCCGCTGTCAGCATCCGACGAAAGACTCTCCAGAGTCGCAGTCCGCAGACCCGCGCCAGCAGGACACGGATTTGCGTATGCAAGTGGAATCGTAACACAGGCGAAATTAATCTGCAAGGGAAATATAAGAATACGGAATATTTCACGAATTTTTATTATTTACGGTAAATTATTTCATTTTTTTATAAATAACGAAAAATTTTCCGATTGTTTTTGTGTACTTAAAAATACATAGAACCATTGTACTGGAAAATACCATCCGGAAAGAGGGCATCCGCCCGGCGGATGCAGGAGGCCGGCGCTGGCAGGATACGGGCGCCATGGAATGACTTTTATGAAAAAAAGCCGCCCCTTTCATGCATTTTACTGACAAAGTGATGAGCAGGGCCTGTTTAAAAGACAATTCTCATGCATCCCAAACGCAGGAAAAGGGCGGAAACGGACCGATTCCAAAGAATTTGCATGAAAAACCGGCTCCGGATACCTGTTTTTCATCACCTGTTTTCATTGTGATGCATGAGAGAGTACCCTCTTTTTTCGGTTACTCATTCCCGGAACAGAAATCTGCATGAAAAAGGCCCCGTTTTCATAAGTTACTCATGCATCCCTTCTGCTCCACCTGCACTCCTCCGGAAACAAAGGTACGGACACATTCTCTGCTGCAGCTCCTGTCAGCGAAGATCTGCGGCAGGAAGAATTCCGAAAAAACACGAGAAATTTTTGCGGTCCGAAATGCAGTGTAATATAATGCTATGGTGAGCAATCCACCGATTGCAGTTCGGATGCCCTGCATCCACCGGTTTCCGAAGTGGAATCGGTCCGGGCAGAGGCCGGCTCCGAAAATGGAATCAGTCCGGCCGGAAGTCGGTACCGGAACAGAAACTCATTTCGAACGAATGTTGGAATTGATGGCCGGAACATGTCATGGGAACAGATTTTCGGAGCAGACTATATTTATAGAAGGAGAAAAACATGTCAAATACAGAACTGATACTTACAATTGCCCTTTTCTTCGGTCTGGGCCTGGGGGCAGCCCTGATCGTGTTTTCTGTTTTCTGCAGAAAGAAACTGCCTTCCGGCCTCTGCATCCTGTTCGGAGCCGTTGGAGGACTGGCCGTTCTTTCCTCCGGGCTCATGCTTGCAGGAATGCTGCTGCGATAAGGACTGCGGCTTGGGCCGGACTCCGCTCCATAAAACGGAACCCCAGGGACTGCA
>JBJFFZ010000007.1:4501-6619 GCA_051892195.1 Anaerovoracaceae bacterium | reverse complement strand
AGTGGGTTTTGCTGTTCCTTTTATTGTTGCTGGATTTCAAAACTGCCTCCTTTCTTATTCGACTTACGATTGCGTTTCCAGTTTTTATAATTTCCAAATGATGACAGTAAAAATATACCATTTTTATCTGTGTTTGTAAACCATAAATGTAAGAAAATTACATATATTGCAGAGATTCAGGGGGAAAAGAAGGAGGTTGATATGGGGACGCAGGCAGTTGGCATGCTGAAGAGAATCTGCTAAACTGGATGGAGCAGTAAAAAAGTAATAAGATAATGTAACAAACTTTTTTCGGGAGAGTTTTTTGCGCTGCCGGGCAGCGCGCACAGAAGGTCCGAAAGGGGACGGAAAGGAAGATTAATTATGAATGAAATTCAGTTTCGACAGGCAACGGAGGCGGATGTTTCGCTGATTCTTCGGTTTATTCGGAGTCTGGCGGAGTATGAAAAGATGCTGGATGAGGTGGTGGCAGACGAGGATATTCTGCGGGAATGGATTTTCGAAAAGCAGAAGGCGGAGGTGATCTTTGCGCTGGAAGACGGCATGGAGGTGGGCTTTGCGTTGTTTTTTCACAATTTCTCCACGTTCCTGGGCCGGGCTGGCATTTATCTGGAGGATCTGTTCGTTCTGCCGGAGCACCGGGGCAAGGGCTACGGGGAAGGTCTGCTGCGGGAGCTTGCCCGGATTGCTGTGGAGCGGGGCTGCGGACGCCTGGAGTGGTGCTGTCTGGACTGGAACCAGCCGAGCATCGACTTCTACCTTTCTATGGGTGCAAAGCCTCTGGAGGATTGGACCATTTACCGCGTGGCTGGTGAAACGCTGAAGGAGATGGGGAGGAAACAGGGTGCTCGGACCTGAAGTCTCCACTGGAGACTTCAGCCCTTGCTCGATTGCGCTTGAAATACGGCATTTTGGCAGATATAATTGAAATATTACAAGACTCAGAGGCTTGTAACGATCCGGACAGAAGGAAATACACATTGATAAGGAGAAACGCATGAAGAGAAAATTGATATCCCTGGGTCTGGCATTGGCGATGTGCCTGAGCCTGACCATTCCAACTGCAGCAGCAGAGCAGAAGATCACGGTAAATGGAGAGAGCTATAAGCAGGTACTCCAGGCGCTCGTGGCACAGACGGAGGATGCGCCAGTCACCCTGCGTCTGGAGACGGACATTCAGCTGACCAATAATGCTGTAATCGTTCTGGGTTCCAGCGATTATGACGGCCTGTTTGGCGGCGAGATCATAACTGTTATTCCGCATGACATTACCATTGATCTCAACGGATGCACCCTGACCAGCAACAGTGGATACCCGGCCTTTGAGGTGGAAAGCGGCTATACACTGACCATCGTGGACAGTTCTGCGGAGAAGTCTGGCAGACTGATCTCCGATACCGGAACCGCGGTGAATGTCAGAGAGGGCGGTATATATACGCCTCTGCCTGCACAGTCAGACATTGGAACCGGCGACAGCGGCAGTGACGACGATGCTGAGCCTGTCATGAAAAACCCTTTCACCGATGTAGATAACGCAGCCTATTATGCTGAATCGGTAAGCTGGGCCGTTGACAGCGGGATCACCACCGGCACCTCTGCCACAACGTTCAGCCCGAATAACACCTGCACCCGCGCTCAGATCATTACATTCCTGTGGCGGGCAGCCGGGTCTCCGAAGCCGGCTGGCACAAATCCTTTTACCGATGTGCAGTCTGACGCCTACTATGCTGATGCGACAGCCTGGGCTGCAGAACAGGGCATGGCTGATGGGACAGCCTTCTCTCCTGACGCCCCTTGTACGCGTATCATGGCAGTGACATTCATGTGGAAAGCTGCGGGCAGCCCTGTAGTGGAGACACAGGCACCTTTTACCGATGTGCCTGCTGATCAGATGGGTGCCGTGAATTGGGCCATGGTACAGGGCATTACCAATGGCACTTCCGCGACTCTGTTCAGTACGGAAACCACTTGCACCCGTGCTCAGATTGTTACGTTCCTGTACCGTGCCGCTCATTAAGCCTGGGGCTACGGAAATCAGTCTGTGAATTGGGACTCAATTTAATCGAGGGCCGCTGGATGTTTGCTTCCAGCGGCCCTTGCGGGTTCGATTCCCCTCAC
>JBJFFZ010000007.1:2804-4401 GCA_051892195.1 Anaerovoracaceae bacterium | reverse complement strand
CGAGGGCCGCTGGATGTTTGCTTCCAGCGGCCCTTGCGGGTTCGATTCCCCTCACATTTGGGTAAAACAAAAAACTGCCGCCATGGGCAGTTTTTTTTTACTGGTGAAGGTGAGGGGAATTGCGCAGATTTTGCCGGAAGAAGGATGGGGCAAAATCTGCCGTCCTGCGCGCGCCCCGGGCGTGCTCGGACCTGAAGTCTCCACTGGAGACTTCAGCCCTTGCGGGTTCGATTCCCCTCACTTTTTGATAAAATAAAAAACTGCCGCCATGGGCAGTTTTTTTTACTGGTGAAGGTGAGGGGAATCGAACCCCTGTCCGAAAGCATATTCACGGCAGCATCTCCGAGCGCAGCTTATGTTTTATTGTTTCGCTTCAGGCAGCGCCCATAAGCAGGCTATGCCGTCGGCTATCCCGTTGTTCCCCTGTGCTGCCGGGATTTCACACAGAGTTTCCTGCATTTATGATGCCGGTACCCCGGGCCTGCAGGTGAGTCCGGACCGACAATGCAGCGTTAATTAAGCTGCGTAAGCTAATTCTCTGTCGTTAGCGTTTATATTTAAGTTCCCCTTTTAACGCAGACTGGGAGACTGCGGCTCGCTTCTGCGGCTTCAACACCCCCGTCGAAACCTGTACACCCCCATATTCTGGGCACGGCGCCTGCCGGCCTTTTTGTGTGAACCGGGACGGTTCGTCTCAGGCAGGGCAGACTCTGTTTGCCGATTCCGGGAAAAATGCTCCCGGATACTCACATTATACCCGAAAACCGGGGCATTATTCATTACGATTCTGTTTCAAAAAAATTTTTTGTGGGACCGGCGGGCCGGTCGGGCTGCCAGTGCCGGTGCTGCAACGGGAAAAACGGCGGGCCGGTCGTATTCCCGGGTCCGGCACTGCGGAGCCAACGCAGTGAAAGGGATGCATTTATTTTTCTGTGAAGTCCAGATTTTTCCAGCCGTGGCGGACGAAAGACACGATGACGGAGGCTTCGCTGACTACTTCGTCCAGAATCCCCGCCCAGGAGCCCACCAGAGCATTGTAGACGATCCACAGAGGCGAGTTCACCAGCATGGTCACCAGGCGGATTTTCCGGGCGTGGAAGGTGTAGCCCGCCAGGGTGGAGGCGATGTTTGCCGTCACGGGCAGCAGACTGAGCCAGCCGTTCCAGGTCAGGGCCAGGGTCGCCAGCTGCAGGCCGCACAGCAGTCCGCACATCCAGCGGCTCTTTGCCCAGGAAAAGCGGCTTCCCAGGCACAGGGAGCGGAGGGTGTTGATCATGTAGCTGATTCCCCCGGTAAATGCCCCCAGGAGGCACAGATGAATGGTGTAAATCAGATAGGAAAGAAACTGGGTCCGAAAAAGGGCTTTGTTGCTTTTAAACTGAAACGAAAAAAAGTAAACCACCGTGCCCACAAAACCGATGAGCTGGATTATATAAAAATTCATGAATAAAGACCGTCCTTGCATACATTTCCAAATTTCAGTACAATTATAATACAAATGGTCTTTTTTTCCTACACCAAAGCCCGGAATAAAAAGCATCGGCCCGGCCGATGACGGAAAATGCCAGAACCTGCAGGCGCGCACCACGGCCGCCCC
>JBJFFZ010000007.1:0-2704 GCA_051892195.1 Anaerovoracaceae bacterium | reverse complement strand
CCAGAAAACACGCCGGCCCGGGGCCGGCATCAGGAGAACACAAAATGACACCGAACATAAAGCGAATCAAAGCCGTTTTTTTCAGCCCCTGCGGCTCCACCGGACAGATCATCCGACAGATGGCCGCCTGGCTTTCGGAGGAGCTGCAGGTCCCTGCAGAAGTCCATTCCTACACATTGCCGCAGGAACGAAGGAGCCCCTTCGTCCTTGAACCCACCGACCTGCTTCTCTGGGGAACCCCGGTGTACGCAGGACGGATTCCGAACATGATGCTTCCCTTTGTGCGGCAGGGCATGGAAGGGAAGAACACACCGGCAATTCCGGTGGTGGTCTTTGGCAACCGCAGTTACGATCATGCCCTGGCAGAGCTTTCTGCAATCCTGAAAAAGCAGGGCTGCCTGCCTCTGGCAGGGACGGCTCTTGCGGCAAGGCACGTGTTTACCCCGGCCCTTGCACCCGGGCGGCCGGATTCCGCCGACTGGAACAGGCTGCAGGACTTCTGCCGCGCCGCAGCAGAAAAAATAAAAGCGGGGCCGCCCTGGACTGCACCTGAGATTCCGGGAGAACCGGAGCCGGAAGCATACTACACGCCAAAAAAAGCCGACGGGACTCCGGCGGTTTTCCTGAAGGCAAAACCCCAGGCGGACCCGGCCCTCTGCAACGCCTGCGGCATCTGTCAGGAACTGTGTCCCATGGGCAGCATCCGGCAGGAGCCAGGGTCTGCGCCCGTCTTTGCAGGCATCTGCATCAAGTGCCACGCATGTATCCGCGGCTGCCCAAAGAAGGCCATTGCCCTGAAGGACGAGGCCTTCCTGTCCCACGTGGAAATGCTTGCCCAAAGCTTCACAGTCAGAAAAGAGCCGGAATTCTTCCTTTAGAATTCCCCGGACCGCCCCGGCGGCGTGCACATCCATAGAATCAGGCCGCCCCCCGGCGCATACACCATGCCGGGCACGGCGGCCCCGGGCCGCCCGACCACAAACTACCAGAACGAAGAAAAGGAACCTCCGGTGCACGATTATGAGAGAAACACACCAGCGATTTCACCACGGCGGTGAACTGAAAAACAAAAATCACAGCATAAAGTACGATTTTTCGGTCAATATCAATCCTCTGGGCCTTCCCCGGGCAGCAGCAGAAGCCCTTCAGGCCCATCCCGAATGCTTCACCCGGTACCCGGACCCGGAGTGCTCCCGCCTGCGGGAGACCATTGCCGCCGTCCGGCAGGTGAGGCCGGAGCAGGTGGTCTGCGGCAGCGGCGCCAGCGATCTGATCTACCGCATCTGCAGCGCCCTGAAATTCCGGACCGCCCTGCTGCCGGTGCCCTCCTTCACAGAATACGAGCGGGCCCTGCATCTTAACGGCTGCAGAACAGAATTTCTTCAGACAAAAGAGGCGGACGGCTATGCCCTTACGGAAGAAGTATTTCTCCAATGGGCCGAAAAAGAAGCAAAAAGACCGGCGTACAGCAGGGCAGATGCGGTGATTCTGTGCAATCCCGGAAATCCCTCCGGAAAGCTTATGACCCGGGAGACCCTGCATGCCGTTGCAGACTGGTGCAGCCGGAACCGGGCCGTCCTCGTTGTGGACGAATGCTTCCTGGGTTTTTCCGAAGCAGGAAGCGCCCTGTCCCTGGCAGGGCTGCTGTCCCGGACTTCAGACCCGGCAGGAATGCCTGCCGGAAACCCGGACAGGGCAGGAATGCCTGCCGGGACTCCGGATCCTGCAGGACTGCTTTCCCGAACCCCGAACCCGGCAGGTGCAGCAGCTTCCATGAATCCGGGCAGTGCCGGCGGCTCTGCCGCCCCCGAAGCAGAAATCATCGTCCTGGATGCCTTTACGAAGCTTTACGCCATGGCCGGCCTGCGGGCAGGGTATGCCCTCTGCAGCAGCCCGGAAACGGCGGAGCGGATTCTTGCTGCAGGACCTCCGTGGAACGTTTCCGGGCCGGCCCAGATTGCAGCAGCTGCAGCTCTTACAGACACGGAATATGCGGACCGCACCCGGCAGCTGGTGTCCGCAGAGCGGACGTATATGGAGCACCGGATTCGGCTGATTATGGACGGTTATCAGGTATTTTCCAGCGATGTCAATTACATCCTGTTCACCGGCCCTCCCGAACTGGCAGAGGCCATGGCGGAGGAAGGCGTGGCCATACGGGACTGCTCGGATTACCTGGGACTGGGATACAATTATTACAGAACGGCGGTGAGCGTCAGGGAGGAAAATGATGCCATGCTGGAAGCCCTCAGGAGATGCATGAAATGGCTGTAAATATTATGATTCAGGGAACCATGTCCAATGCAGGCAAAAGCCTGATTGCGGCCGGGCTCTGCCGGGTGTTCACCCAGGACGGCTACCGGGTGGCGCCCTTCAAATCCCAGAACATGGCCCTCAACTCCTACGTGACGGAGGAAGGGCTGGAAATGGGACGGGCCCAGGTGGTGCAGGCCCAGGCCTGCAGGAAGAAGCCGTCGGTGCAGATGAATCCGATTCTCCTCAAACCTACCACAGATGTAGGGTCTCAGGTGATCGTCAACGGAAAATCCCGGGGCAATATGAAGGCCGCGGACTATTTCCGGTACAAAAAAGAACTGATTCCCGACATCCTTCAGGCCTACGGGGCCCTGGCAGCGGAAAATGATATCATCGTCATCGAAGGGGCAGGCAGCCCTGCGGAAATCAACCTGAAAGAGGACGACAT
>JBJFFZ010000006.1:0-1663 GCA_051892195.1 Anaerovoracaceae bacterium | reverse complement strand
CGGGAAGGGTGCAGTAAAAGCAGAAGTTTACATTTGATGATGATTCGTATATAATGTTTTTTGTGTGAAATTGTTGAAATTCAAGCCAAAAGGAGATTTTTTATGTACAAGGTAGGAATTATTACATCCAGCGACAAAGGATCTCAGGGGCTTCGTGAGGACAAAGGCGGGCCCGCCATTCAGACGATTATTGAAAAGTTTTCCGACTCCTTTGAGGTCGGAAAATACGTGATCCTCCCGGACGAGCAGGATCAGCTGGCTGCGGAGATGATCCGCATGGCTGACGAGGACGGCATCGATCTCATCGTCACCACCGGCGGCACCGGATTTTCCAAGAGAGACGTGACTCCGGAGGCCACCCTTTCTGTCATTACCCGCCGCACCCCGGGCATTCCGGAGGCTATGCGGAACATCAGCTTCCAGATCACTATGAGAGCCATGCTCTCCCGGGCAGAAGCCGGCATCCGCAACGACACCCTGATCGTCAACCTTCCAGGCAGTCCGAAAGCCATCGAGGAGGTTCTGGAGCCGATCCTGCCGTCCCTGAAGCACGGACTGGACATCCTTCAGGGAAAAGACGCAGAATGCGCCAGAAAATAATGCAGCTCTGCTGCACAGCTCTACCCGCGGCTGCAGGGTATCTGCCTGCTGCTGCAAATGAAACAAAGTAGTAAAGAGGTAATAAAATGGTTCGAGAAGTACAGAAAAACATTTACGCGCTGGAACTGGTTTTCCCAAACCGCAGAGTAAAGTCCATCGACGAGATCAAGCTTTTCCTGATCCGGGGAGAAGAACGGAACCTCCTGATCGATGCAGGGATGAACGAGCCCGAATATGCGGCTCTGCTCAGGGCGGATCTTCAGGAACTGGGCGTAACCATGGAAAACACCGACATTTTTGTCACCCACATGCACACGGATCACAGCGGACTGCTCAACAGTCTGGTGACTCCTACAACAAAGGTCTATGCATTAAAGACCGAGGCTGACACCATCAACCAGCTCTGCTTCGACCAGTACTGGCGGATCGCCTATTACAAATATGTGCAGGAAGGTCTTCCAATGGACTATCAGCGCTATCTGGATTCTCACCCGAACTGTGCCTATATGGCAAAAACGCCGGTAGATTTTACCGTGCTGAAGGAAGGAGATATCATTTCCATCGGAGGATACAACTTCCGCACCATCATCTTCCCTGGTCATTCTGCAGGACATACCAGTCTTTACGATGAGGAAAAGAAGCTTCTCATCGGAGGCGACGTGATTCTCAGCGATGTTCCGCCGATTCTGTTCTTTGAAGAAAACCTCAGCGATCCGCTGGGTTCCTATCTTGACAGTATGGAACGGTTAAAGAAGATGGACATCGATATGATTCTTGCATGCCACGCCGAGTCCGGCTTTGATGTGGCTGCCCGTGCCCAGGAGCTGGAAGACTATTATGAAACCCTCTGCGGCCGCATTGTAGACCTGCTGAAGGAGCACGGCCCGATGAACGCCTGGGAGACTGCAGGCTACACCATCAAGTTCCAGATTCCAAAGGAGCTGGACGGTGTTTCCGATGTTTCCAAGTGGTTCTTCTACCTTCCAACCTGCATGTGCCTGCGTCACATGGCATGTACAGGACGGATCCGGTATCATCTGGACGAAAACGGCGTTTACCGTTA
>JBJFFZ010000005.1:0-6648 GCA_051892195.1 Anaerovoracaceae bacterium | reverse complement strand
GCCGCCCTGTCCATGCAAAACGCCTCCGTCAGGCGCACCAAAAAAGCGCCAAATCATGAATTTCCCATGATTTGACGCTTTTTTCATCCCGCTGGCTGTCATAGCCGGAGATCCTGTCAGTTTTATGTCAAAAAATCTCTTAGTTAAAGAAATTTCCAAAAAGGCTGTAAGGATCGATATAGGTGCCGCCGTTGCCTGCTCCATTATCCTGACTGCCGGAAGAGCCGGAACCGGAGCTGCCGTTGTTTTCCTGCACAGCCGGCTTCAGAGACTGCTGCGTAGAGGAAGATTCCGCTTCCAGAGTCACCTCCACAGTAATGTTCTGCTTATCCCGTTCAACGGTCAGCTTCACCTTATCTCCCGGACGATACTTCACAAGCTGCTTCTTGAAGGCGCTCATATCCTCTACATCCGTTCCGTCAATAGCCGTGATGATATCGCCTTCCTGCAGTCCTGCCTTTGAAGCAGGAGAGTTTGTATAGATCTGAACCAGATAAATACCGCTGTCCGCCTTAAAATCTGTCTGATACTTGGACTTTACAGCAGCAACATTCATACCGCTGATACCCACATACGTCTGCTCGTAGGTTCCGCTTTCCTTGATTTCCTCAATAATCGGCAGAGCCGTATTAATCGGAATTGCAAAGCCCAGACCCTCTGCAGAGCTTGCCTTTGCGGAATTAATGCCGATGACCTCACCGTCACTGTTGATCAGCGGCCCGCCGCTGTTTCCGGAATTGATGGAAGCATCCGTCTGAATCAGTCCTTCCATCTTGTTTGTGCTTCCTGTGGAGCTGTCTGTCGTAGTAATCGTACGGTCAAGACCGCTGATGATCCCCTGCGTTACGCTTCGCTCAAAATTCATTCCCAGAGGATTTCCGATGGCAACCGCGTAGTCTCCGATTTCAACATCATCAGAATCCCCCAGCTCCGCTGCAGTCAGACCCTTCGCATCGATCTTCACAATAGCCAGATCCAGATCCTGGCTGCTCCACAGCACGCTTCCTGTGTATTCAGCCCCGTTAAACAGATCCACCGTAATAGACTCGGAATTTCCATCATCCACAACATGGGAATTCGTAAGAATATATCCGTCCTCGGTTACGATGAGGCCGGTACCTACACCCTTCTGTGTTCCCTGCTGCAGTCCGAAGATGGTCTGTGTATAGGTCTGGGAAACTGTGCTGATGCCTACGACAGAAGGCATCACCTTCTTGGCGATGGCGGAAGCCGCATTGAGACTGTCTGCATCGGAAGCATCGATCTTAATCGTAGCAGCAGTGCCTTCGCCTGCGCCGCCTCCAAAGCATTTTACTGCGAGAGCGCCTCCCCCGAAGCCTGCGCCTCCGCACAGCACCACGGCAAGAACACCGGCAATAACTCTCTTTGTCCCCTGGGACATCGGTTTTTTCTGTCTCTTCTTTCTGAATTTTCCGTGGGTTTCGTCAGCTCCGCTGACCCCTTCCGGTGGGACAAATTCAAAGGCAGTGCCCTCCCCTTCGCCTCCGGCTGAAGCCGCAGCCCCGGCATCTGTTCCGGGCGCCTCTGCAAAGGCCCCTGCGTTATCCCCATGGGGGGCAGAATTATACGCAACCGTAGGCCGCCGGGTCACTGTTTCCTTTACTCCGCTGGCAACACTGTAATCCACTGCGGGAGGTTCTTCCTTCTTCTGCTCAGCTGCAGGAGCAGCTGTCTCCGGTGCCGTCTGTGCCTGTTCCTCTGCAGCATCATTCTGCATTATTTCCTTTTCAGAATTCAGCTCCGTTTCTTTTTCCGTTTCACCGTCGTACCCGCCTCTTTTGCGGATTTCATTCATTTCATCCATAAGATTATGTCTCCTTCCGGCCGCAGCAGGTATGAATTCCTGCATGTGCGGCAGGCTTCCCTTCTCCTGTTTGTCGGCTCATTATATATGTGTCAGACAGCTGATTCCCTCCCGCCGGATCACCTCCAGCCGGTAATCTCTGTCACTGTAAAAACTGTTTTCTTCCAGGATATTTTTCACGGTCTGTTCTGCAAGCTTCGGGAAATTGTTTTCTCTGCTCAGATGGGCCAGATAAAGCTGCCGGAATCTCCGGTCCTCCGCCATGATCTCCGCCAGCACATTGCCTGCAGTTTCATTGGACAGATGACCCTGATCTCCAAGGATCCGCAGCTTCAGCGAATACGGGTAGGCGCCCATCTTCAGCATGTTGACCTCATGATTTGCCTCCAGCACGATGAGATCGCTGCTTTTCATTTCCTCTCTGGCTTCCGCCGTAACATATCCCGTGTCCGTCAGGATCATGAGCTGCCGGTGGCCGCTGGCCACAGAGTAGCACACCGGATCCAGCGCATCGTGGGATACACGCATGGTGCGAAGCTTCATATCCCCGATGCAGATCTCATCCCCTGCCGCAAATGTATGAAGCTGGCTGCATTCCCGGACCTTATCCTCCAGATACACGGATGTGCCCCGGCTGGCATAAACCTTCCACTCGGGATTTTTCTTTGTCAGCACCGGCAGTGCCTTTATATGATCGGAATGCTCGTGGGTAATAAATACCGCGTCAATCTCACTTCTAAGTATGCCCAGCTCATCCAGGCCTTCATGTATTTTCTTTGTACTGATGCCCGCATCAATAAGTATGGCAGTCTCCTCGCTTTTTACAACGTAGCAGTTTCCGCTGCTACCGCTTGCCAGCGAACAAAAACTCAGTCCCATGACTGCTCCTGTCCCAGGAGGACTTCCGTCCTCTTGTAATAATAGTTATAACTTTAAATTGTGTTGAATATATGAAGCAATGATGTTCTTTTTCCGTATTTCTCTCCGTCAGACAGGAAAAACGGCGGCTCTGCCGCCGAAATCCGTCAAATATCTGTTTTTCGCTGCTACTGCACAGTAGCCGGAATATACTTTTTCTGGTTCTGCCCGTCATTCCCGTCCCTGTAGATGAAACACCACGCAGGAAGCGCCGTATCATACAGCACGTCCCCGTCCACATCATAGGAATCGATCCAGTAGGTCAGATACATATCGGTGATTGTGATAGGATCTGTGTGGTCTGTTTCCGTCATAAACTTCAGAAGAGCCGACAGCTGGGACATAACCTCCAGTCGGGCATCTCCTTCGCTGATCACGTCCATCCATCTGCGCTGAAAATCCGTGATTTTGCCGTCCTGAAAGGTTACGGTCATAAAGCATTCCTCCACCGGAATCCCTTCATACTGGTTATCGTAGGATACCACAGCGGCCGGGCCGCTGATCTCCGTTCCCGCATACACAACATGTTCCCTCTGAAATCCGCATTTTTTCAGAAGCGCATCCGCAGCTGCCCGGTAGCCCTCTTCGGTTCGATCAGATTCCGGAACAGGGTGCATCTTTTCAACGGCGTTTCTGACTACATTTGTATCGTATTTCCCGTAGCTTACGGTGAGGGGATGCATTTTTTTCTCCCTGGAATAAATCTCCCCCTCGTAGGAAATATTGTTGTCCTCCAGAACATTCATGGTATATGTCTGCACATCCCCTTCCGGCTCCTTCTCCTGGGCCAGCAACTGCCGTCCGTAAACTGCCGCCAGAAAAATATTGGTCAGAATCAGCACCACGAGAATGATATTTTTTGATTTGCTCCAGTTCATCAGGCTTCCTCCCCAGTGTCCCAGGTCATGAGATGTCCATCCTCTGCACTGCACCAGAATTTCATTTCTCCGATCCGGATATACCACGCAGGAACCACCCGGTAAGGATTGTTCTCTGTATCGCGCATGAGACAGTAACGAATCAGGTCGATCTTTTCTGTCACGTTTTCAAAACGGTTGACGTCTTCCTCCTGTCCGGAAGCGCTGCTTCCCCCGCTTCTGCCTGAAATTTCCGTATTGCTTTCCTCACCGGTTCCGGCGGCCTGGCCGCCGCCCGACAGCGCAGCATCTTCTTTTTCGCTTTCTGAAGTGGTTTCTTCCTTTCTGCCGCCGTCTTCCAGAACTGCACCGATTTCATCGTATGCCACGGTAATCACATCGATGGCATTGATCACGTCTTCTGAAGTGCTGATCTCTTCCGGTGTGATGATGACAACATCTCTGGTATAGGATGTGATCTGGGTTCCGTAGACATCCACCTGAAGCATGGGACCGGAGCTGAAGGTTACAGGAATCCCGTTCAGGCGGATTCCAAACACATACCGGAATCCGTGAAACTTTCCGCTTTCCGTCTGAATCTGCTGCACACTGCTGAGATACGGGCGGATGTTTTCGCCTTTCAATGCGCTCCATCCTCCGTGGGTTCCGATATACTCCACAGCCTCGTTCAGGCCCTGATAGAACGTGATTTCACTGTACTGGGAAGAGTTCGGCTCTTCTGTGTAGGTGATCTTTCCGGATTCGTCCAGGATCAGCACCTTCTGGTTATAGCCGTAGTTATAAAGCAGGGAACCTTTGTTTTCCGTGATCTTTCTTACAAAGTCCAGACCGGAAGAGAAGAACATTTCTTCATATCTGCGGACTGCGTAGATGTCGGAAATAGAAAACTCGCTCTCGCATTTCATCTCCGATGCCGTATCTTCCACGTACAGAGGAATCAGCGTGTCATTTTCTATGCCTGCAAGCTTCTCAATGGTGTAGTAGACAGTAATCCCTGAGGCTTCGATGCTGCTGATCAGCTCACTGAGGGCGGTGCTCATCTGTTCTGCGAAGCTTTCGTCCCTGGTGACAAAGCGATAATAGGTGTCAGAGTCGCTGTCATATATAAACAGGTTTTCGCTGCTTACCGGCGAAAATCCTATAATGGTCACACAGGAAATCTGTTCCCCTCCCTCCGGAACGCTCATTCCATTGTTTTCAAGAAAATCGATAAACGGAATCGGAAAGGAAAACTCTGCTGCCATGGACTGGTAGGACATGACCTCCCGGTACTGGGATTCTTCGATCTGTTCCTTCACCAGATCCGGCTGGCTCAGATATGCAGAGGTCATCCGGAGCATATAACCGTACAGGGTCTGATCGTCAGAAGAAGAATCCATTTCATGGAACGAGCTTCCCGAATCGGAACCGGATACAAATCCGCCGGCTCCGCTGACGGCGATCCCGTGGGCCTCCGGCGACCAGCTGTCGCTCAGTGCGGTATAGGTCTCAGAACCGAAGCTGATTTTGATCTGGGAAGGTTTCACCAGCTCTGACAGCTGCGGGCGGTAGGCATTTTCCTCCTGCAGGCTCTGCGCCAGACTGCTCAGCTCATCCAGAGAAAGATCTTTCCAGGAAAAGGAAAGCATCAGTATCGCAGATATGAACAGCACTATGATCAGTACATCCTTGATCCTTTCGATTGTTTTTGTCCTCACTGTCATGGGGATACCTCTCCGGGGAACAGAGTTCCCTTTAAACTATGAAAAAAACTGCCGGGGATACGGATAAAACCGCATCTCTGGCAGTCTGTCAACTTTAACCGAGCAACTTCTTCAGAAGTGACGACCAGAAAGAGCTCGTCGCATTCTGGGAATTGAATACGTCGACCTTTACCGAGTCTGCCGTCTTCTTCTCAATCTTGATATAAAGTTCGCTGGAGTAGATCGCCTTGCCGTTTGACATGGTGGCGACGGTCATGCTGTAAACACCCGGCTCCAGACCGGTCATCTGTCTGGTATAGTAGCTGAGACTCTTGTCTGAAGAGTATGTCTCTGACTTGACCAGTGTTTTTGATTCGCTGCTGTTTACTTCATAAAACGACATTTTGATGGTCCGCGGAGCGGTCATCTTTACCGATATCAGAACCTTACCTGTCTGCATAACGGCGTTCTTTGTCGGGCTGACGATGGTCAGTGCCGGGTCATCGCTGAGCCCGGAATCTGCAAATGTCACTGCTGCAGAGCAGCAGAAGAGACAGACCACCAGTGCAAGTACGATCAGAATTCTGCTTTTACGGGCAAAATCCTTCATGTTCAATGCTCCTTTCTTCCAATTATGGCCTCTGCTCCGCTCCCTTGCGGGCAAAAGCTATGGCTACGCACAAAATGCATATATTAATCTCACAATACGATAGATAGTATAACCTACAGATGTTACAATAGTGTTACACTGACTTTAATATCAATTTACAGCTTTTCGGTATAATATATTTCACGGAGGACCATACTCCACTGAGGAGAATCATGCGATGAAAATTTTAAGAATTTATACGGACGGAGCCTGCTCCGGCAATCAGCACGATACCAACATCGGGGGCTGGGGGGCAATTCTGGAGTTCGGCGAGGTTCGCAAGGAGCTTTCGGGCGGCGAGGTCAACACCACCAACAACAAAATGGAGATGACGGCTGTCATTGAGGCACTGTCCGCTCTGAAAAAGGACAATCAGGTGATTCAGGTTTTCTCTGACAGCTCCTATGTGATGGACTGCTTCCGTCAGAAATGGTACGTTTCCTGGCAGAAAAACGGCTGGGTCACCTCAAAAAAGACGCCTGTGGAAAACAGGGAGCTGTGGGAACAGCTGCTGACTCTGACTGCCAGGCACTCCATCAGCTTCTACAGGGTGAAGGGACATGTGAATCTTCAGCACCCCAACACCCAGGTGGAAAAGCTTTTCGCAAAGTTTGTGGAATGGAACGGCAGCGACTTTTCCATGGAGGATTTTATCCACATCACGCAGATGAACAACCGGGCCGACGAGCTGGCAAA
>JBJFFZ010000004.1:3764-6651 GCA_051892195.1 Anaerovoracaceae bacterium | reverse complement strand
CCTCCCTGCAGCTCCATAACTCAAAAGGCGTGTTTCGCATCAGGGGCCGTTTCATGGCATTGCTGACGGCAAGCTCTCCCGCGTCCACGCACACAGACCGGCGGCCCAGAGCCGCCGCAGCCGCTCCCAGAGTCCCGGAACCGCAGAAAAAGTCTCCGCACAGGTCTCCGGGATCTGTGACTGCCCGGATGATTTTCGACAGCAGGGCCTCCGGCTTCTGGGTGGCATAGCGCAGGCGCTCTGCAGAGCTTCTGCCCAGCATATCCATCTGCCACACATCCCTGGGGTTCACCAGGGTGTACCACCCCACCTCATCCTGAAACTCCTCCACGCCTTTGAAATGATAGGGCTTAAGTCCCCGGTTGTAGGATTTTTCCTTTTCCGTCTCATGAAACTTGTACTGCTGCGTCTTTCCGTAAAACAGAATCGTATCGTGCTTGCGGGCATAATGGCGCTTTGCGGCTCCTCCGGACTTATAGGTCCAGATAATCTCGTTGACAAAATTATCCTCTCCGAAGATTTCGTCCATCATCAGCTTCACCCCGTGAACCGCATGCCAGTCCAGATGGACAAAAATGCTTCCCGTATCCTTGAGGGCATCCCGAAGAAAAAACAGCCGCACCCCCAGCATCTTCAGATAGCCTGACGCATCCCGGTTCCACAGATCGCTGTATGCCCGCTGCCTCAGCCGTTCCTTCCGCAGGGTTCCGCCATCTTCTGGAACCAGCACCTCCACAGAGGCCTCCTGCTTCGTCTTTGTAAAAAACGGCGGGTCACAGTAGATCAGGTCAAAGGCTTCCCGCAACTGCCCGGAATTGATTCCCTGCGCCAGAAAGCTGAGATTGTCGCAGTGAATGATCCGGTGATCCTGCGGTTTTCCGCCCTTTCCCGGACAGGAGATTTCCTTTTGCAGCCCAGGCTCCGGGGGCCTGTCCTTCAGACGGCGGTACTCATTTTCTGCGCCGTCCATGATTTTTTCCAGTTCCCGTATGAGACCCATGTTTTTTCCTTTCCTTCTGCTCCGGCCGCACCAGAGCCTCCGGCCCATAGCCTATGAGATCCTCTCTTCCGATCTGCTTCAGGGCTTTGCGCACCAGAGGCCCGTTCTCCGGCTTGTTGAAGTGCAGCATGGCCCGCTGCATCCGCTTTTCCTCCGGATCCTTTGCCACATACACCGGCTCCCCGGCCACAGGATCGTACCCGGTGTAGTACATGCAGGTGGACAGGGTTGCAGGAGTCGGGTAGAAATCCTGCACCTGATCCGGCACAAATCCATGCTTTTTCAGAAACAGGGACAGGCTGCAGGCGTCCTCCAGGGTAGAGCCCGGATGGGAGGAGATAAAATACGGAATCAGATACTGCTTTTTTCCGATCCGACGGTTTTCCTCCTCATAGGCCTTCCAGAAGTCCTCAAATACCCGCCGGGGCGGCTTGTGCATCCGCCGCAGCACGTTGTCCGAAATATGCTCCGGCGCCACCTTCAGAGTGCCGCTGACATGGTGGCGGCACAGCTCCTGCAGAAATTCTTTTCCTGTTTCCTTATCCGCCATCAGATAGTCAAAGCGGATCCCGGAGCGGATAAAGACCTTCTTCACCCCGGGCAGGGAGCGGAGCTCCCGGAGGATTTCCAGATACTGGCTGTGATCCGGAGCGATATTGCTGCAGACCCTGGGATACAGGCAGTCCCGGTGGGTGCAGACCCCGTGCTCCAGCTGTTTTTCGCAGGCCGGCTTCTGAAAGTTTGCCGTAGGTCCCCCCACATCGTGGATATAGCCCTTAAACTCCGGGTCCCGGGTCAGGGCAAGGGCTTCCCGGACAAGGGATTCCTTGCTGCGGACCTGAATCCGCCGTCCCTGATGAAAGGTCAGGGCACAGAAGCTGCAGCCTCCGAAGCATCCCCGGGTGGAGGTCAGGCTGAACTTCACCTCCCGGATGGCAGGAACCCCTCCCGCCTCGTCATACATGGGGTGCGCAGCGCGCTCGTAGGGCAGCTCGTACACATCGTCCAGCTCCATGGTGGAAAGAGGCTCTGCCGGGGGATTCTGAACCACATAGACCCCGTTTCCGCAGGCCTCCGCCAGGCGCTTTCCCGTAACAGAATCCGTATTGCGGTACTGGATCAGGAAGCTCTCTGCATATTTCTTCTTTGAGTCCCGGATTTCTGCAAAGGACGGAAGCATCTGGAGCTGGTCATCCCATGCGTTGTTCGCCTCAAATTCCGGGTCTGCGGTGCGGTAGACGGTTCCCCGGACCCAGGTGATATCCCGGACATCAATGCCTGCGTTCAGGGCTTCCGCCACCTCCACCACAGAATGCTCTCCCATGCCGTACAGCAGGAGATCCGCCTGAGCGTCTAAAAGGATGGAGTTGCGGACCCGGTCATCCCAGTAGTCGTAGTGCCCCATGCGGCGAAGGCTGGCCTCGATGCCCCCGATGATCACAGGGACGTCCTTTCCGTAGGCCTCACGGATTTTATTGCAGTACACGATGACAGCCCGGTCCGGCCGGTGTCCTGCCTCCCCTCCCGGAGAATAATAATCGGTTTTGCGGCGGTGCCGGAACACGGAATAGTGATTCACCATGGAATCCACGTTGCCGGAATTTACAAGAAAGCCCAGCCGGGGACGTCCAAAGCGCATAAAGTCTCTGGTGCTTTTCCAGTCCGGCTGAGCCAGAATCGCCACTTTATAGCCCCGGCTTTCTAAAAGCCGGCTGATAATGGCATGGCCGAAGGAGGGATGATCCACGTAGGCATCCCCTGTAACCATGACAAAATCCGGGGCCTCCCAGCCCCGGTCTTTCATTTCTTTTTCTGTAACGGGCAGAAACATAAAGTACCCTCCGTTGGTATGACTTTATTCGGAATCCTCCGGATCCCCGCCTTCCG
>JBJFFZ010000004.1:1990-3664 GCA_051892195.1 Anaerovoracaceae bacterium | reverse complement strand
GCCCGGCGCAGCATCTGCCCCGCCATGATCCTCCTGCAGCGCCCGGTCCTGCGGCCCTTCCTCCTGCAGAGGATTGACATGAACCATGCAGTGCTTGATATCGCTGCGGCTGTTTTCCACCGCATCGTGAACGGCCTCCGCAATCTGATGAGCCTCCCGCAGCTTCAGCTCCCCGCTGCAGCAGATCTCCACATCCACATAGATTCTGGATCCGAATAATCTTGTTTTCATATCGTCGATGCCCAGGACTCCGTCCACCCCCAGCACCACGCTGCGCAGCTCATCTGCTGCATCTGCGCTGCAGGAGTGATCGATGAGGCGGCTGAGGGTATCCCGGTAGATGTCCACTGCCACCTTGAGGATCATCAGGGCGATAAGCAGGCAGGCCAGGGGCTGAAGCACCGGATATCCGAGAATGGCTCCCAGAATCCCTACAAAGCTTCCGATGGAAGACAGGGCGTCGGAGCGATGATGCCAGGCCTCTGCCATAAGGGACACGGAATTGATCTTTTTTGCTGCTGCTCTGGTGTACCAGAACAGGGCTTCCTTCACCGCCAGAGAAACGACGGCGGCGGACAGAGCCAGCATTCCGGGCACCGCCTGGGCGGTGGGATCCATAAGATCTCTGATTCCATTATAGCCGATTCCGGCCCCTATAAGAAGCAGAAGATTTGCAAGAATCAACGCCACTACGCATTCCAGCCGCTCGTGGCCGTAGGGATGCTCCGGATCGGATTCCTTTCCCGACAGCTTTGCCCCCAGCATCACCAGACCGGAGCCTGCCACATCGGACAGAGAATGGACCGCATCCGCAACCATGGCGGAGGATTTTCCCGCAATCCCCGCCACCAGCTTGAACGCCGTCAGCACAATATTAAAAAATACACTTACTGCGGAAACCCGCATCATGACCCCGGACGGATCCAGGGCTTCCGGGTTCTGCTTTCTGTTTTCCTCTTTCACAATTGACCTCCCTGCGGTTTTTCCCGCGGTTTTTCCGCATACCGCCTGTTTTCTGCCGCAATGCCCGGGGAAAACCCATCATTTCCTGATTCCCCGGCAGGCATGACTGATTGTTCCCTATGGTACTCTTTATGCTGCCGGTTAGTCAATTGTTACAATTGGTTAACCTGAACTAATTTTTTTCAGGCCGCGGCGTCCCGCCGCCCCTGCCCGTCACTGGAAGCTCTTTCCTGTTTTACCATGGATCCCATACATGACATCTCCGGCCATCAACGCTAAGATAGAAACAGGACCTGTCAAAAGGGAAAAACTTTTCCAGATCCTTCTCCGGAGAGCAGTTGAAACTGAAGTGTGAAAGCGCGTGACTGTGCACGGCAAGCATACATGCTCATGCGCCAGACAGAAAGGAAACGATAAAACATGAAACTCAGTAAAAAATTCCGAACCGCAGTACTCTGCTTTACCGCGGCAGCCCTGGCTGCCCTGCCTGTGACGGCTTCCGCCGCAACCTGCCGGACCGCCTCCTGGTGGCATTGCTCAGACGATACACATCCCATGCTGTGGAGGTACTGCAATTCATATACCTGCATGTATGCTCCTTCCGGCTCCTGCAGCCTTCCTCAGACGCAGACTCCTGCATGTGGCAGCGGGGCGCAGCAGGAAGAACCGCAGGATCAGCAGCAGAACATTCAGCAGGATGGCCAGCAGAAT
>JBJFFZ010000004.1:0-1890 GCA_051892195.1 Anaerovoracaceae bacterium | reverse complement strand
CTTCATGAAGGAGCCCAGGCAGTTGCCCAGCTGAAAGCGGAGGATATGGCAGAAAACGGGTATTTCTCCCACACCTCCCCTACATACGGCTCTGCCTTTGATATGCTTTCCGCCCGGGGAATCGCTTACACCTCCGCAGGGGAAAACATCGCTGCCGGACAGAAAACGGCTTCTTCCGTAATGAACAGCTGGATGAATTCCTCCGGCCACCGGGCCAATATTCTGGGCAGCCAGTACACCTCCATGGGGGTGGGCTATGCAGTCAGCGCCAGCGGAAAGCCGTACTGGGTACAGGTTTTCCTGGCTGAGCGGGGCTGATTCTGATCCCTCAGAAATAACAGAATACCCTTCCGAACAATAAAAAAGACCGCCGGACCAGAAGTTCTGCCGGGATTCTGTTTTTCAGATCCAGGCAGGACCGGCCCGCCGGTTTTCTTTTTTTAATTAAAGTTTATTTGCAATCAAAGCTGCATCTGTAAGCAGAGCTTACGCCTCAGCCCCTTCTGACTTTGCAGCCTTCTTTTCCAGACGCTTTTCCTCCAGACGGGATACAACGATGGAGCATGCTGCATCCCCTGTAATATTGAGGGTTGTACGTCCCATATCGAAGATACGGTCAACACCGGCAACAAGGGCGATACCGTCGATCGGCAGGCCTACGCTTGTCAGTACCATAGCCAGCATTACCATGCCTGCTCCCGGAACGCCTGCAGTACCGATGGAAGCCAGTGTGGCAGTGAGGACGATGGTCATCATCTGACCGAAGGTCAGGTCGATTCCGTAGCAGGAAGCGATAAAGATGGCGCATACGCCCTGATAAATGGCTGTTCCGTCCATGTTGATGGTTGCGCCCAGCGGGAGGATAAAGGAGGAATATTCCTTCTTAACGCCCAGATTCTGTGTGCATTCCATGTTGATCGGCAGTGTACCTACAGAAGATGCAGATGAGAAGGCAAAGATGATGGCCGGCACCATGCCCTTAAAGAACTTCAGCGGGCTCATCTTTCCCAGAGCTGCAACGGATAAGGAGTAGATCACAACTGCATGGAGGATGTAGCAGATGTATGCTGCCAGGATTACCATAGCCAGAGATTCCAGAATCTTCGGGCCGTTCTCTGCAACAACCGGGCAGAGCAGGCAGAATACGCCGATTGGAGACAGCTTCAGAATCAGCTCCATGACTCTCATAAATACTTCATTGAAGCTTTCCACCACATCGGAAGCCACCTTGCCCTTTTCGCCGGCAATCAGAATACCGAAGCTCAGGAGAATGGCCATAACGATGACCTGAAGCATGGTGGACTCTGACAGCGGAGCAATAAAGTTGGAAGGGAAAATCCCCACAACGGTGTCCATAAAGTTCTGTGTGGTGGCTGCCGGTTCATACACCAGATCCGATGTGGAAAGCACCGGGAAGAATCCCTTTGCGATATTTGCCACAGCAAGACCGATGGAAACCGCAAATGCAGTGGTGCACATATAGTAAACCACCGTCTTCCATCCGATGGAGCCTACCTTGCGGATATCCTGCATGGAAATAATGCCCACCATGATAGAGAACAGTACGATCGGTACGACGATAAACTTAAGCAGATTCAGGAAAATAGTTCCGAAGGGCTTAATGTAGGATGTTGCGAATTCCACATGGTTCACCATGAGAATGCCGGCAATGATGGCCAGGACCAGAGCGATAAAAATCTGTCCTGCCAGAGAAAGCTTTCTCTTTTCTTTCATTATCTTCTCCTCATTCATAATATCAATATAAAAATAACGTTTCGCAGGTCCTGCGGCCGCCTGCCCGGCAGGCGCAAAAAACCAGCGTGTCTATTATATATTATAAATTGTTTCTCTGTAAACAATCTTTCATCGAAAAATTCGTATACAAAGAAA
>JBJFFZ010000003.1:4887-6859 GCA_051892195.1 Anaerovoracaceae bacterium | reverse complement strand
AAAGAGATTTCTGTCAGAAATACGGCTACGCCGCACTTGCTGTTCTTCTTGAAATCATTCTCTGGAAGATCAGCATGAAGAGAACCAGCGCAGTACCGATGATATCGGTCTGAATACCAGGAATCAGCAGAGCCAGACCGCCTCCTACGCTGATCAGACGGATCAGCGGATTCATCTTTGTGTATACGAAGCCGGAAAGGCCTGCAGACACGCCGAAGATACCGATGACGGATGTGATGCAGATGAGCACAATGTCCATCGGTGTGCTGTCCACAAACAGCATGGCCGGGTTCAGGGCAAAGATATACGGAACGATAAATGCCGCAATGGCCAGCCGTGTGGCGTTGAAGGCCGTCTTCATCGGCGGCGCCTTTGCAATGGCGCTGCCTGCGTAGGCCGCCAGAGCAACCGGCGGAGTAATATCTGCAACGATACCGAAGTAGAACACGAAGAAGTGAGCCGCAATGGTCGGAACGCCGATTTCAGGGCTCATAAGGATCGGTGCGCAGGTGGCTGCCATGATGCAGTAGTTTGCAGTGGTCGGAACGCCCATGCCTAAAACGATGCAGCAGAGCATGGTGAGAACCAGTGCGATGATGGTCTGTCCGTGAGAGAATGCCACGATGGCTGTAATCAGCTGGGAAGCAAGACCCGTGGACGTGATGCAGCCTGCAACAATCCCTGCCATAGCGCATGCTACAGCAACGGAAATGGTGCTGTTTCCCCCTGCCTCCAGAGCATCAATAATCTTGGAAGGCGTCAGGCGGTTGTCCTTGTTGATAAGACCTACGATAATCGTAACAATAATAGCGATGGCTGCAGAGAACTGCATGGTACGGCGGTTGGATGCAACCATGACCACCAGAATCACCAGCGGCAGCAGCAGATATACCTTGCGGATCAGCAGGCTGAACTTCGGCAGGTTTTCTCTCGGAATCCCCTTCAGTCCAAGCTTCTTTGCCTCCAGGTGGACCGCAATAAAGATCCCTGTAAAGTACAGAACCGCCGGAAGGATGGCGCGCACGGCAACCTGGCCGTAGCCGATGCCCATATACTCTGCCATCAGGAAGGCCGCTGCCCCCATAATCGGCGGCATGATCTGCCCGCCGGTAGAAGAAGCCGCCTCAACGGCACCGGCAAATTCGCCCTTGTAGCCGGTCTTTTTCATCATAGGAATGGTAACGGAACCGGTGGTTACGGTGTTGCCTACGGAAGAACCGGAAACCATACCGCACAGAGCCGAAGAAATAACGGCTACCTTTGCAGGTCCTCCGGACGCTGAACCGGCCACGGAGTTGGCCAGATCAATAAAGAAGTTTGAAATGCCCGTTCGCTCCAGGAAGGCTCCGAATATGATAAACACAACGATATACGCCGCGCAGACATTGATCGGAGTATTCATAACGCCGGAAGTGGTAAAGAACAGGTCGTAGATCACCTTTCCGAACCGCACCGTGGAGAAGGTATAGACCAGAAGGGCCCCCACAACGCAGAGGATCGGGATCCCCACCGCCCTTCGGCACAGTTCCATAAGCGCAAGTATGGATATGATGGCCATGGCGATCATCAGCGGATGCTGAGTGACTCTTGTGGCCATGCGGAGGATTTCCTGGGCATTGAACCGGAAATACAGGAATCCGAAGGCTCCCGCCCCCATAATCAGGATGTCGTACCACGGAATGTGGTTGACCCGCTGGGTCCCTTTTCTTGCAGGGAATGTGATATAACCGATAATAAGGATCATGGCCAGGAAAGTGGTCAGACGCACCTCCCGAAGGCCCTTGCCGAACAGTGTTTCATATATACAATACAGAGAAAAGAATGCTGAAAGATACCGCACTACAATCTTTGGTTTTCCTTCCCAGACCCGGGTGTTGGATTCTCTGTCGTACTTTTTCATTACCTCCTGGAGCTCTGCCTCGATGTCTGCGGATTCCTCAGGAGCAGGCTCCTGCACCGCTTCCTCCGCAGC
>JBJFFZ010000003.1:3290-4787 GCA_051892195.1 Anaerovoracaceae bacterium | reverse complement strand
CCGCAGCCTCTGCTGCAGCATCCATGGCAGTATCCTCCGTCAGGGAAGTCTGAACTTTATCTTTTGTTTCATCCATATGATTTCCCCTTTACTGAAAAAAGGCTGCAATGGAAGTTGTCCACTGCAGCCCTGGTGTTAACAGTCAAATTCTTCCGGTTCTGACGGGACGTCAGCAGCAGCGGAAAGAATTCCTGTGCTGTCTCTTCTATATCATAGCTGACTACAGATTATTTTGTTGCTACTGTGAGACCCTTTTCTGCGAAGTACTTTGCAGCACCCGGATGATATGGAACTGTTGTTACAGAAGAAGCATATTCCAGGTTGAGCTCTGCACCCTTTGCGTGAGCAGCTGTGATTGTGTCGATGTTTTCGTAGATGTCTGATACGAAGTTGTAGATGTCGTCTTCAGAAGCAGAATCGCTTGCGATAACAACAGCGCCTACTGCTACAGTTGTAACATCAGCTTCCAGACCGTAAGCGTCCTTTGAGATTACGTCCTTTACATAGTAAGGAGATGCTTCCAGGAGCTTTGCAACGTGTTCGTCATCGAGAGCTACCAGGTAAACCGGCTTGGATGTTGCCAGTGAAGTGATGGCAGTTGTAGGAGCGCCTGCTACTACGAATGCAGCGTCGATCTTGCCGTCCTTGAGGGAATCAGCACTGTCGCCGAAGGATTCGTATGTAGGAGTGATGTCTGCTTCTGTCAGGTCATAAGCGCCGAGAATGTCGATTGCGTTGAAGTATACGCCGGAGCCAGGAGCGCCGATGGATACGTTCTTGCCCTTCAGGTCAGCAACAGTCTTGATGGAAGGATCGCATGTAACGATCTGAACCTGTTCATTGTAAAGAGCAGCTACAACTGAGATGTCAGTAACAGCGCTGCCTTCGAACAGATTTGTTCCGTTGTAGGCATAAGCTAATACGTCAGACTGTACGAAGCCGATCTGTGCATCCCCTGCCTGGATGGCTTCTACGTTTGCCTGAGAACCGCCGGAAGTGATGGCAGTTACCTTTGTAGCAGTGTCGCCGCTTACCTGGCCTGCTAAAACGCTGCCGAAGCCGTAGTAAGTACCCTGGTCACCGCCAGTTGTAAATGTGAGAGAGCCTGCAGGAGCGCCAGCGTCTGCACTGCCTGCACCGCCTGTGCTTCCGCAGCCTGCAAAGCAGAATACTGCCATAGCAGCCACGAGGGCAATTGATAAGAATTTTTTCATGTTTTTCTCCTTGAAAATAACTTGATGATGTCCGGGACCCGCTGAAACTGCGCTGCCTGAGCCCGCACAAATGCTGCTCTGTACCCGCCCGGCCGCAGAGCGCCGGTACAGAACCTGCTTACACAGGTGATATTATACCAAATCCTGCCTGCAACTTCAATCTGCTGTGTTCAATTACATTGTATTTTCGTATTCAGCACAGACAAAATGCCGGGATCCGGAAGCCGGGGGCGGCCGGCCCGCCGGCCCCAAAGGCGGCCGCCTGCAGGGCATCGACAGCGGC
>JBJFFZ010000003.1:0-3190 GCA_051892195.1 Anaerovoracaceae bacterium | reverse complement strand
GGAGGGGCCGCGCGGAGCCGGCGGGAGGTCGATCTGCGGAACATGCAGCGGGTTTCTGGCTGCTCAGCAGGCATTATGGTATAATCAATACGTTTTGAGGAAGGATTTCTGAGAGGAATTTTGAGGTATGATTTGAGGTATGACTATGAATGCAAAGACCGGGAAAATTATAGACTATTTTCTTTATTTTATGATGTATGCCGTCACGGGCTGGTGCTACGAGGTTTTTCTTGAAACGGTTGTCTACCGCTGGGGTTTTACGAACAGAGGCGTGCTGTTGGGGCCTTACTGCCCGGTGTACGGTGTGGGGGCGCTGATTCTTATTTTTGCCTTTCGCAGATGGATCCGCTCTGACCGGCATGGAAGCCAAAAGCTGCTGGAAGCTGTCGGGATCTTCGCGGGCTGCATGCTTGCCGCAACGGCGCTGGAGCTTTTCACCAGCTACCTTCTGGAGTTTCTCACCGGGGCATGGCCGTGGCAGACATATCTGGACTACCGCATAAACTTTCAGGGAAGAATCGCCCTCTCCCCTTCGATCCGCTTCGGGCTGGGGGGCCTGCTCTTTCTGTACGTTCTGCAGCCCCTGTTTGAAAAAGTTATGGCCCTTCTTGGAAATCGAAAAACCGTTCTGGCAGCGGTGGTTTTTTCCGTATTTTTTGTGGATCTGGCCGTTACAATCGTCTGTCGTCTTTAAGTCAGCAAATCACTGTACTCCGGGATCGTCCGCAGGTGCGGCGGCAGTGCAGGGCAGCGGGCAGGGATCGTCTGCGGTTGTGGCGGCAGTACGGGACAGCGGACAGGGATCGTCTGCGGTTGTGGCGGCAGTACGGGACAGCGGACAGGGATCGTCCGCAGGTGCGACGGCAGTGCAGGACAGCAGGCAGGGACCGTCTGCGGATCTGCGCAATCAGCATCAGCCCGCGGTCTTCTGCAATCTGCAATCTGGTCCGGGTTAAAATCGTCTTCTGATATACAGATTTTCCCGGGCTAAAATCGTATACAAAAAAATTCCAACAAATTGGCCATATTTTGACCGTGTTGGAATTATTCTTCCTGATTATTTCCAATTCTATGAAAGCTTCTTCTACTTTTTTAAAATCTTGGAATCCCTTCTATATTTTAGGAAGTTCCATTTTTTGAAATATTTAGCAAGTATGGCAACTCAAACAAAAAAAACGATGTTTTTTTATTTCTATTTCAACTATCAGCACAGCAAGTTTACAACACCAGCCAAAAACACCTCATTTTGATGGAATCGAATTGTACTGCTATCAGTACAAGCAGAACTCAATGTAACGGAGCATATCCGGCAGAACTTCAATTCTTCTGTCCTCGCATCCTGCAGGTGTCAAACACAACGGAGCCGCTTCCGACAGGCATTTCATGCAACAAAGCCGCTTCCGGCAGAACTTCAATTCTTCTGCCTCGTATCCTGCAGGAGTCAAACGCAACAGATCCCCATCCGGCAGTCGTTTAATGCAACCGGTTCGCGCCTCCAACAGGCATTTGGCACTTCCTGTTTCAGCTCCGTCATGAGTCAGACGCAATCTGTTCCACATCCGGCAGGCATCACGTGCAACGGTTTTCAGGTTCCGAAGATGTTAAATGATGTTAGGCGATATCGGGGGATGTCGGGAGATGTTATACGAGTGGTTCTCCATCAGCTTTCTGCGCCCTGCACAGTTTCCCCGGTCCAGCTGTTGATCCCGCCGAACTCCACAACGTTCGTATACCCCAGCTTCGCCAGCTTTGCAGCCGCCTGCCTGCTGCGGTTGCCGCTGCGGCAGTACACGAAAATGAGCTGCTCCCTGTCAGGAAGCAGGGCCGGAGCTTCATCTCCAATGGTTTCATTCGGAATGCACACAGCCCCTGGAATATGCCTCTCCTCGTATTCCTCCAGAGTCCTGACATCAAGAAGAATATATCCCGTCTCCTCAGCCATCAGTTCCGCAGCCTCCCGGCTGCCCACCTGCCGGTAGCCCGCCTCCGTCATTTCAGTTTTTCCCTCTGAAGAACCGCATGCAGCCAGCGTACACGCAAGAACACCCGCAAGGGTAAAATGAAAAATTCTTTTAATCATAGTTCACCATCTCAGTCACATTCCTGGCCGCGAACTCAGTGGCTTTCATAAGCACATACTTAAGCACATTCCCAGCTACTGGATCCCGTTGTTTTCAGCCGCGAACCTGGTCGTTTTCCTAAACGCTGACCCGGTCGCTTTTACAGTGCGAAAGCAACTGAGTTCATCCAGCCGTTTTGTCTGTAATTCTTTCTCTCATATCCTTGCCTGTTTGCTGCTTCCTATACCTGCAGCATGCTTTATCAGGAATATGGCGCAACGCTTCTTCGCCGCAACCCTGCCCCGGAACCGGTGCCGGTCCAAAGACTGCGCGCGTTATGCAAGGCTTTCCGCATTTTGATTGCAATAATCTTCGCCGCTGTCCCTGCGGCTGCCTCCGGGAAGTTACCGGCTCAGGCCCATGATTTCGTAAATCGCCTCCATGTCCAGGCTTTCACGGATGACCGCCGCAAGCTTCTCGTACTGCTCCTCCCGGTAAGCTTTCAGGTCCGGCACCGGAATGCTGCGGCCGCTTACCGCCGCAAGGAGCCCTTCGGTAAAGGCTTTGCTGTCAAAAAGGCCGTGCAGATACGTCCCCATGACATTTCCCCGGACACAGCCGTCGTAACGCTGGGGACCCCGGACCGCTGCAAAGGGCCGGGCCCCGGAGTCCGTAATCCGGCTGAATCCCATGTGAATCTCATAGCCCTGCAGGGCAATGCCTTCGAGGGAAGCAAACAGATCGCCTTCTCCGCCGCAGACCTCGGCATCGGTCTGAACCGTCTCCTTTGCGGGTTCAAATTCTGTAATTACAGGCAGAAGCCCCAGCCCTTCCGCCCCCTCTGCCGGCACCTCTGCCTCCTGGCCCTCCGGGTCCAGAATCCTTTCCCCAAGCATCTGGTAGCCGCCGCAGATACCCACCACCGGCGTGCCTCTGCGGGCCGCAGAGATCAGGGCATTCCCAAGGCCCCGGCGCTTCAGCCACTGCAGATCGCTGATGGTGCTCTTTGTCCCCGGAAGGATGATGAGATCCGCGTCCGCAAGGTCCGCCGGCCGGTCCGTATACACCAGCTCCACCCCCGGCGCTGCCTCCAGAATGCTGAAATCCGAAAAATTTGAAATCCGCGGAAG
>JBJFFZ010000002.1:0-1716 GCA_051892195.1 Anaerovoracaceae bacterium | reverse complement strand
GCGGCTCACGCCGCAGTTTTATTATACAGGCTAAAGCTGACTTCATGTCAATAAATTTATGCAGAACCGTTTTCCCGGCGCAATTCCTTATTGCGGACCGGTTTCCGGCATAAAAAACCACCGCTTTTTAGAACTTTGCCTTGAACCGGTCGTAGTTCAGAGCGGAAATATCGATGGTGCGGGACGCACCGTCCAGGATCAGTTCGCTGACTGCAAGTCCGGTGGCAGGAGAGATACCGAAGCCGTGGCCGGAAAAGCCGCAGGCGATGGTGAGCCCCGGAACTTCCTTAATATTGTCGATGACCGGAACCTTGTCCTTGGTTGCATCGTACCAGCCGGCCCAGGTCCGCACCACCTTCACATCCTTCAGAATCGGAAAATACTTGATGATTCCCCGGCAGAGGCTCGGTGCAGTAAAAGGACTTGTTACAAAACGGGGCTTGTTTGACATATACGGCTCCAGGCCGTCATTTCCCCCCATGACAAAGGATCCGTGCAGGGACTGGTGACCGTAGAAATCCGCCTCCGCAGTTCCCAGCATTACCGGAAACATTTCCGGCTCCATCTCTGTGACCATAACCTCGTTGAGCTGCCGTTCCATAGGAATCTCAATGCCCACGGTGTTTGCAATGGCCCTTGATTCCCAGCCTGCGCACAGGAGGATCTGATCCCCTTCGTACAGGCCGTCATCCGTCACAACGATTCTGGCTCTGCCCCGGATCTTGCGGATTTCCGTAACCGTGACGCCGGTGACAAAAGTAACTCCCATAGCAAGAGCTGCACGGTAAAAGCCCAGAGTTGTCTTCAGAGGATTTGCGTGACCGTCCGTCGGACACCAGCTGGCGCTGGTGACTTCCTCCGACATGTAAGGGCAGATTTCTCTGGCCTCATCCCCCGTGATCATCTTCACGTCAAGGCCGGCGCTGGTGGACTTTTCCGTATGGGCGATGAGGGTTTTATGATGGGCCTCGGTCTTTCCCAGACGGAGATTGCCTTTCTGCACATATTCCACATCGGTGCCCAGCTCCTCTCCAAGGGTCGGCCAGATGTTTGATACTGCATACATGGCCAAAGGCAGCTCCCGCACATCCCGGGCCGACTGGCGGACACCGCCGGCATTTCTGCAGGAGCCTCCGTTTCCGATTTCCTTCTTTTCCAGCACCAGGACATCCTTCATGCCCCGCTTTGCCAGATTGTATGCGGTGGCGCAGGCCACAATTCCGCCTCCGATAATAATGACGGAAGCACTTCTCTTTTCTGTACTCATCATTCCGCCTCCTGCTCTTTCACATCAAGAATATCGTTGGAAAAGGTCTCCATGACCACCGGCCTGGCCGGTGAACGTCCGGTGATCATGCCCAGATCCAGGACAGAGCGGCCCAGCTCCTTTGCAATAATATTCTGCACATTTCTCTGACAGGTCTGCCCCTGGCAGAGCCCCATGCCGGCGCGGAGCCAGCGCTTTACTTCGTTTGTGGTGCACATTCCCTCGTGAACGGCCCGGCGGATTTCGCCTTTTGTTATTTCCTCGCAGCGGCAGATAATCATGTCGTCATCCGGCATTTCCACAAAGGGTTCTGCTGCTGCTGTTCTGATGATCTTGCTCATGTTCTGCGCCTCCTTTACTCTGCACCGGACGCTGCCCGGAAGAATCTCGCTTCATTGACAAATTCCAGAGGAACCTTCATGGTGAGAATCGCTGTCTTGTCCATGGCC
>JBJFFZ010000001.1:0-26902 GCA_051892195.1 Anaerovoracaceae bacterium | reverse complement strand
GACCTTTCTATTATACAACAAAGCGGGAAGCATACCAACTGCTGCTTCCCGCCTTCCAAGCTTATTTAAGGCTATATACTTCCACTTGCCGCCCTCAGAATAATCATTACAAGTCCTGGGGACCGCGGAGCGGCCGTCTTATGCGGTCTGTTTTTATATAAAAATCTTTTTTCACCACTACAGTTTTTAACCATTCCTATTGATTTCTTATAATTAATATACTATTATTAGATTGTTCTTTATTTATATAAGCATTACATTGCTTTGAAAGTAGTAGAGCTACGGGCAAAGTTTTTAATTATTATGGGGGCTATATGTTTTTCTTTTTTTATGATGACAATGGTAATCTTGTAAAGAAAGAGTCTGATTACTCTGAAGATACCTTTGAGAAAATTAAACATATTGATGAGGATGGCAATGAATTCTGGTATGCCAGAGAACTTCAAAAGGTACTTGAATATACACAATGGCGTAATTTCGAAAACATCATTAACAAAGCAAAACTTTCGGCAAAAAACGCCGGAAGCATTGAAATAAACCATTTTGCTGAAGTCAGCAAAATGGTAAAAGGCGGTGTTGCGGATGTTCCGATTAAGGACATAAAGTTGTCTCGGTACGCCTGTTATCTCATTGTGCAGAACGGCGATCCAAAAAAAGAAGTCATTGCTCTTGGCCAGACATACTTTGCTGTAAAGACCCGTCAGCAGGAGCTGATCGAAAATTATGACAAGCTCAGTGATGATAAAAAACGTTTGGCCATCCGTGAACAGATGGCGGAACACAACAAACGTCTGGTTGATGCCGCTCATGATGCAGGTGTCATCACACCGCAGGAATATGCCACATTCCAGAACTGTGGATATAAAGGTCTTTATGGAGGTCTCGGAATGAGAGATATTCACGCAAGAAAAGGACTGAAAGAGAATCAGAAGATTCTCGATTACATGGACTATGAGGAGCTTGCTGCAAATCTGTTCCGCGCAACCCAGACAGAAGCAAAACTTCGCCGGGAAAACATTGTTGGTACTTCTGAAGCAAACAAAACGCATTTTGAAGTTGGCAAGAAGGTCCGACAGACCATTGCAGAGCTCGGCGGTACCATGCCGGAGGACCTTCCAACACCGGAGAAAAGCATTCAACAGATCCGTAAGGAGCAAAAAACGATTCCTGATCTTAATCAAATTAGCCTGTTTGACAAATGATTGTCACTGCATTTTTCTGGCCGGATGGATCGGATCCGACACCGGTCCGGTATGTTTTCATCATATAAAAACAGGATGACATATTGTGTCATCCTGATCCTTGTTTTATTTATTTTTCCAAAATCCTGCACGGAACGGGACCGCGGAGCGGCCGCAACCGGCAACAATATGCAAAAAACCTACTCCAGCTTTGCTGCTTCCCGGTACATGGTCTCGGCAAAGATGCCGTAGCCTTTTTCCGGGTCGTTCACCAGAACGTGGGTCACTGCCCCCACAAGCTTTCCATTCTGCAGGATGGGGCTTCCGGACATTCCCTGTATGATTCCTCCGCTGGCTTTGATCAGCTGAGGGTCTGTAACACGGATCACCATGTTTTTTTCTTCTTCATCGGTCATGATCCGCTGGATTTCCACGGAATACCGGCGCACGCTGCTGCCGCTGATGGTGGTCAGGATCTCGGCGGGCCCTTTTTCTACTTCCGATGCGGAGGCAATGGGAACAGGCTCAGAAAACTGGTGACTGTTCAGCTCTTCGTATGCGATTCCGTAGATTCCTTTTGTGGTGTTGCATTCCAGACGCCCCAGAGGCTCGTCCGCCTCATAGAAAATTCCCCTCAACTCTCCTGGACTTCCTTTCTTTCCTTCCTTCAGGGACAGGATTCTGGCGTTGAGGAGCTGTCCCTCTGATACCTTATAGACAATGCCTGTCTCCGGATCTGAGATTCCGTGTCCCAGTGCTGCAAAGGCCCCGTTTTCCGGCATGTAAAAGGTGAGGGTTCCGATGCCTGCCGTCTTTTCCCTGACCCAGAGTCCCAGACGGTAAACCCCTTCATCCTCTGTTTTTACCGGATGAATCTCAAGATTGAGAAGCTCTCCCTTGCGGCCTACCTTCAGGCGGATGGTCTTTCGCCGGGTGTTTTCCACGATGCCCTGAACATCGGATGCGTTCTGCACTTCGGTTCCGTCAATGGAAATGATGGTATCGCCGATCTGAAGTCCTGCCGCAAGCCCCGGGTTGCACCGGTTTCCATCCTCATCCGTCAGTTCTTCCAGCCCCACCACCAGAACATCTTTTACGTCCAGGCTCACGCCCACAGACTGTCCCCCCGGTATTACAAGGCCGCAAAGGGTTGTCTGTCCGGAGGCCTCTGCTGTTTCACCGTCCTCTGCTGCCCGGGGATTCTGCCCGGATATTTCCTGATACAGCGGAATGTCATATCCGCTGAGCCACAGCAGAGAAACAGCGATTAACAGAATCACTGCAGCAATCAGAAAGCAATGAAGAATTCCCCGAAATAATCTGACCATACCGGTTACCCCTCAAAATCCTGGAGAAACTCTTCCATTGCCGTTTCATCCGCAAGCATGATTCCCTCGGAAAGAAGCTTTCGATCATAATCCGACAGAAGCTCTTCCGAAATATCCGTAGTGTATTCTGAAACGACAGCTCCGCTGACATAATGCTGAATCACCACCATGCCGTTTACCAGCACCGCCAGAAAACTGTCCGGTACATTCCCGGAAGCAGCTGAGGATTCTGTTTCCTCCGGCTTCTTAGCATTGGATGCTTCAGAGGTTGGATTCTGATCCTTATTTGTTTCCGGATCCTGTTTGGTATCGTACGGTTTTTGTAAAAGCTCCGGATTGATTTCTTCTGTCTGTGTATCAGTTCCCGGATTGTTTTCCGGATACTCGTAATTCTCATAGACCGGGATATCACGTTCTGTTTTTTGTGTCTGGTTCTCCTGTTCCTGATATCTTCCGGCCACCTCAGAATCTGCGCCTTCTGATACTGTGTCATCCTGCATGACATGATTCAGCCAGAGACCCAGCAGAAGCAGTCCTGTTACAGGGATGAGAAACCATATCCCCCGAGATTTCTTTTTTTTCTGAGAAAACATTTTTTTCACCGCATTTCTGTATATTGACAAATTGCCTGTACTTTTTTCTTTTTCAGTATGCCCAGTCTGCGGTGAAATATTCTTTATACACAAATTTTATCAATAATTTTATTCAGTGTTTTTTCGCCGATGCCGCTGACATTTGTAAGATCGTTTACGTCTGCGTATTTCCCGTTCCGGGTCCGGTAATCAATGATCCTCTGCGCCATAGACGGTCCGATGCCGCTCAGTGTCTGCAGTGCAGCGCTGTCCGCAAGATTGATATTGATCTTTCCTGTTTCCGTGCCCGAATATGACGTTCCGGAGCTTTGCCCCGAATAAGCGGTGTCCGGCAGATACGGCTCCCCTGATGCCTGCTGCTGTATCTCGGCTTCTGTCTCATCCGGCACATAAATCTTACCTCCGTCCTCACAGAGGGCTGCAAGATTCAGATAACGGGTCACCCCCTCTGCAAGAACTCCTCCGGCAGCATCCAGGGCCTCAAAGATTCTCGAACCCTCCGGCAGGATTACCACGCCGGGACTGGCAACTGCACCGCCCACATCCACATAGATGTTTTCTGCCGGCAGAGCCGGCGCCTCTTCTTCCCCGGAAGAAGTGACAGATGCGGAAGATTCTTCTGTTCTTTCTACCGTTATCTCCTCTGAACCAAAGGCTCCGGTACACATGTAGATTACGGTTCCTATGATCATAACAGGAATCAGAATCAGCCATTTATATTTTTTCCATTTCATTTCTATCTTTTCCATTTTGTTCCACCTCCTTCCCTTACAATACATGGGTATTTTATCCTTGTCAACCATTATTTACCACATTCCGGATATTAAAGAAGGCTCTCCCAAGGGAGAGCCTGCGGCAAAGATCAGAAAATGGTTATTACTGTTCTTTCGTATGATTCAGATACTGTTCTTCAAATACGCTGACCGGCAGGGGTTTGCTGAAAAAATACCCCTGGATCAGATCTACCCCGAGATCGGAAATAATGCGGTACTGATCCTCGGTTTCCACGCCCTCTGCCACAATGCGTATCTTCAGTTCCTGGCAAAGATCAATGATTCTGTTCATAACCGGAATACTGTTTGGCGAGGTTTCGATCATTGATACCATGGTTTTATCAATCTTCAGCTCATCAAATTTGATGGTCATCAGCGTTGCCATATTTGTATACTGTGACCCGAAATCATCCAGAGCGATCTGAAAGCCCATATTGCTCAGCTCCTGACCGATGCTCCGCATGGTTTCAATGGAAATATCTCCTATGGATTCTGTGATTTCCAGAATAATCCCATCCAGAGGAACGTCTGCGTACTTTCTGCAGAGCGTTTCCAGTGTCTGGAAGAACATCGGATCGATCAGTGTTTTTCTGGACAGATTCATGGAAATCTGCGGAAGTTCTGTCTTTTTTTCTTTCTGCCACTGCCGAACGGTTTTCAGCACTTCCTCCAGCATAAAATAATCCAGCATGGAAATCAGGTTGTTTTCTTCTAAAACGGAAATAAACCTGCCCGGCGGAATAAAGCCCTTTTTGCGGTCGATCTTCCGCACCAGTGCCTCTGCCCCGTGAAGTCTGCCGGTTGCCACGTCGATTTTCGGCTGCAGATACATGATATAACGGCCTTCCTCCAGTTCCTTTTTCAGGCCGTTCATCTGCTCCATAAGATAGGACTTGCTGTCCGGGTTGTGGATTCTGTAATTTGTAAGCTTATCCGAAGCATGGCGGGTCAGGGCTGTATCATACAGCATATAATATGCCGGATTGCCCTCCTTCCAGGCGTATCCGAAGGACATGTGAAACTCGTACTTTTCTGCGCATTCTTTTCTTATTTCCTCAATGCGTTCCACAATGATCCCGATGCTTTCGTCCTCGAAGATCACGCAAAACTGATCCGCCCCCGTATGAAACAGATGGTATGAGCCCAGGTGCTTTTTCAGCAGCTCTGCTGCCTCCACAATGATTCTGTTCCCGTACTCATAGCTGTACCTGCGGTTATAACTCTTCAGGTCATTGATATCGCAGACCACAACACCCAGTGAACGCAATGTCTTTTTTTCCAGTTCATTGAGAAAGCTTACATAAGCGTTGCGGTTGCTCAACCCGGAAAGCACATCATGATCACTGAGGAACAGAAGCTGCTCTTTCTGCTCGTTGTATCGGATCCGCTCTCTCAGAGATGTATTTTTTGAGATCTGCAGGGTTTTATCCGATACTCTGTTTCCGCTGTTCAGGGGATCATAAACCATATACATGTTTTTTCCGAAGCGCTTTGCCTGATACAGTGCTTTGTCGGCATTCTGATAGAGCTCCCGGTTGTCCGTCCCATGGTCGGGATACATGGCAATGCCGATGCTGCATGTGATATCCAGAGATGGATCAAACATACTGCTGAACCGCTCGCAGACCTGAACTGCCCGTTCTTCGGCTTTTCCCCGGCTGTCGATTTCCTTCATAAACACGACAAATTCGTCGCCGCCGATACGCCCCAGCACGTCGTCAGAGCGAAAAACAGATTTCAGGGTTTTCGCTGCCTGAATCAGCACGTTGTCTCCGAAATGGTGCCCGTAGCTGTCGTTGATTCCCTTGAAATTGTCCATATCAAGAATCATATAAGCGTGATACTTCTTTTCAGAACCGCCCTCCAGTATCTGCTTAATCCTGTTTTCTGTATTGATTTTGTTGTAAAGACCGGTCAGAGAATCTCTCTGAGCCTCCTCTTCCAGTTCCTTCTGCCTTTTTTTCTCTTCTGTGATATCTTTGATGTATGCCGTACCCTCGATCTCTCTTGTGGCGCTGTTATATATGAGATGAAGCTTCAGCCGCATCCAGCCCTCTTCACCTTCAAAATCCCTGCGGGGATACTCGTACTGCAGCTCGTCCTCTCCTTCAAAGCTGCGGCTCAGCAGATTCTCTCTGCTGATGAAACGATACATCTCGGTCCGATACTCATCGGGCACATATCCCAGCTCAAAGGCAACGAACTCGGAATAGGACATGGTCTCCGGGCGGACCGGATAAGTAAGTCCGGAAGAATGAAACTCACAGATTTTATTTCTGGAGGCGTTGAATTTATAATAATAAGTAGCATCGTTCAGCAGGATCCTCTGGTAGATCTGTTCATTTTCTACTGCAAGCTCCGCTTCCCTCTGGGCGTGGATTTCCTCCACCATTCCCATAATGCTGTTTGTTCCATGAGAGGATGATTTCACTGCAGACCAGCGGAACCACCGGAACTCATCCTCTTCGCAGAATCTTGTCTTTACTGTACAGACGGCTTTCCCGGCTCCCCGGTGAATCTCACTGAAAAAATCAATGATGTTCTTTTTGTGTGCCGGATCAATGAGCTTCAGCCGGAACAGACTGTCCGGAATATTATCCAGTGTATCCCTTTCAATAATGCCGGGATAATTGTGGCTCCACCAGGCGATGGTCTTTGTAGCTGTATCATACTCAAAAAAAACATCCCTGGACATTTTAAGGATAATCGCCAGTCTCTTCCTGTAATCCCGCAGCTGGTTTTCGAGATTGTACTGTTCAGTGTTGTCACAGATCACTGCGGCAATAAGTCCGGAATTACCCTCAACTCTGACAGCATATACCCTTACCGGTTTTACTTTGTTTCCGCTCTGCAGCAGAGAAATATTAAACTCGCAGGAGCTTTCACTGGATGACAGCAGCTCATCCAGTATCACCTCCGCAACCATCCGGTCATTCTGATCCAGATATTGAAGAAAGCTCCTGGAAACGCAGGAATTACCTGATTCTGCGCTGCTCACAAGCATATGAAACGCCTTATTGGCACGAAGAATCTGAAAATTGTTCGTTACAGATACCAGCACCGTGCCAAGAGGAATGCTGTTTAAAAAAACTTTAAATTCCTCTGTGTCTACCCGATAACCATCCAAGTTGTATTCTTTACATCCAACACTATTCATTTCAATCTTCTTTCGATAAATTTATTACACAACCAACTATATCCAATTATATCAATCCTCTTTCCTATGTCAATTATACTCTTATATTATTTTAAATTTTAATAGCAATAATTTGGTTTGTATAGTTTTTTGTGATATAATGAAGTTGCTTTGATACACTATATAACTCACAGGAGGATTTCTATTCGTGAAAACTTATACTTTGGATGAAGCGTGCAAAAAGCTGGACATCTGCGAACAGACCATTTCAGATCTGATCCAGAGCGGAAGGCTGAAAGCGTTTCGGATGGGTTCCCACTACAGAATCCTTGAGGATGATCTCATGCGGTACACCAGCGAAACCGCAGGTCAGACCATCTTATCCGCAGACGGTGCTGCGGAGGATGAGTCGTCCGTTCCTTCTTCATCAGAACAGTACATAATCTGCGGCATGGATCCGGTACTGGACAGCATCTGGGAACGGTTGTCCTGCCGTACCTATGATGTTCCTCTGGCCCGCTCCTACATATGCAGCTATCAGAGCCTTAACGAGCTGTATTTTCAGGACGTGAAAGCAGGTGCTGCACATCTCATCGACTACGACGGCAGTACCTATAACGAAAACTATGTCAGGTATCTCCTTCCCGGAGTACCCTGTGCGCTGATTCACCTCACATGCAGAGTGCAGGGCTTTTACGTGCCTTCCGGCAATCCCAAGAATATCTTGGGCTGGAATGATCTGGCAAGACCCGATGTTCATTTCATGAACCGGGAACCGGGCGCCGGAGTCAGAATCCTGATCGATATCAATCTGCAGAAACATGGAATCCCTTCCTCCCGGATCATGGGATACGATCAGATTGCCCATTCTCACCTTGCAGCCGCCTCGGCTGTTGCAAGAGGCGATTGTGATGTTTCTCTCGGTGCACAGCGGACTGTCAGCCAGGTGACCGGCGTGGATTTTATTCCCCTTCAGAAAGAACGCTATGAGCTTGTGATCCGAAAGGAGTCCCTGGAGGATCCCCAGATTCAGGATATTATTAAAATCCTGCAGTCCGGAGAAATACGGGATGACATTGCTCAGATCCCGGGATATGATCCTGCGGATATGGGAAAGATCACAATCATCGAATAAAAAAGGGCTGGTGCACCCGTTTTTTCTGCACCGTACGGGTTTCATCGGAATTATGGGGTCTTTTTCAGCCCGGGCCCGGGCTGGACAAACTGGACAAGCGAAAAAACTGCCGCCGGGCAAGCCGGCGGCAGTCTCATTTTTCATATGCTTTCCCGAAACGGGAAAAGCATTTTATCTTCTTCTTTTGGAATTTTCCGGAGCCTACAGGCTGTTCAGAAGCTCCTCATCCTCTTCTGTGATGACGATATCCTCATCATCTGCAGGATCAGCATCAACAACCTCGATGTCAAGATCTCCAAGGCCGATGCTCTGACGTTCTTCTTCCAGCTTCACAATCTCCTCGTATGCTGCATCGATGCGCCCGCAGATACCCATGATCTTTTCATCAAAGGCCTGCTCGTTCTTGTACTGCTCATATACATACTTTCCGATTTCCAGCTGAAAAAGACGGATTTCCTTTTCCTTTTTCTTTATGCTCATGGAAAGCTTGCTGGACTCTGCAATCTCTCCTGACTTCTGCGCCACAGACTTTCCGAGATCTGTCAGCTTATCTAATAATGCCATACTGCTACCTCCTCCTCGAAACATCCGAATAAAATGTGAGCAAGTCTGTAAGCCGAGTTCTGTATTAAATAATCATCTATCTCGACGCATCGTCGCCGATGCGCTCCAGCGACCTACCACTCCCGGCAGCGACGGGCAGCCGCCTTTTTGTGCCGGATTCTGGTCTTGCTCCGGGTGGGGTTTACATGGACGCACACTGTTGCCAGAGTGCCGGTAAGCTCTTACCTCACCTTTTCACCCTTACCGCTTGCGCGGCGGTATATCTCTGCTGCACTTTCCCTGAAGTCGCCTTCGCCTGACGTTATCAGGCACCCTTGCCCTGCGGAGCTCGGACTTTCCTCATCATTCTGAGAATGACGCGATTATCTGGCTTACTCACACTATCATTTTATAACAATCTCATACCACATACAAACAGAAAATTTCTCAGGTATGAAAGAAAACACCTACCAGAACGGATTGATATCCGTCTGAGACGCAAAAATCTCCACGGCATCCCCTAGCTGTTCCAGAAGCAGACCTGCCATATTGCGGGCAAACAGAATCTCTGTTCCGTAATGCCCGGCATCCACAACACAAAGCCCTATATCGTCCGCATGGCGGGCATCGTGGTACTTCACATCTCCGGTCACATAAACATCAGCGCCGTTTTCTGCCGCAGCATCGATAAACTCTGCTCCCGAACCGGTACAGATGGCAACCCGGGCCACCTCTTCTGGGATCCTTCCTGCGATCTGCAGAAACGAATCCGGACAGACCTCACTGAGAAGTTCTGCAAAATCCTCAAACAGCATGGGTTCCTCGTATACTCCGTATCTTCCCATACCGCAGGCTTCATGGCCTGCCCTCGGAAACATGGGAACAATCCGGGTGAGCTCAAGCTGCTGGGCAAGATCCTGGTTTGTTCCCCGGGCAGCAGAGTCAAAGGATGTGTGGGCAGAGTACACGGAAATCCCGTGCTGAATCAGCCGAAGGATCTGGTTTCCCGTAATATCTTTTCCGTCAATCTTTGAAAGTCTGGAAAAGATCAGCGGATGGTGAGTTACAATAAGATCCGCCTTTTTCTGAATCGCCTCTTCCACCACGTCATCATTGATTTCAAGGCATGTCAGAATCCTCTGAATCTCCTGTTCTCCCTCTGTGCGGATCTGAATCCCGCTGTTGTCCCACTCTTCCTGAAGCTCCTCCGGAGCAGCCAGGCGGATGGCTTCAAGTACCTGATTTAATTTCATGGTATACCTCTATCATTTTTTCTAAATACTTCACTCTTTGTCCCACCGCAGAAAGCTGGCGGAAGGATGTCTCACGCTGTCCGGTTTCCCGGATCTGCCGGATGATCTCCTGCTCAATATGAAGCCGCCGGTACAGATATTCTTCCGTATAGGAGGTCGGGTCTGCAAGATACATGCAGGGAACCTCCCGGTCAAATTCAGCGGAAATCCCAAGCTGCCTGCGGTACCGTTCCGCCTGCTCCACCCTGCTGCGGTCCTCTTCTCCAGGACAAACCAGTTCCCGGTTGACTGCACACAGAATCTCGCTGTACTTGCGGCCTTCCCGGACTGCGTATTCACGAACGATCACAAAACCTGAAAGCTCCTCCTGGATCCATTCTCTCAGCCGGGCTCCATTGTTTCTGGGCTGCAGAACCAGCCTCTTTACGCTTCCTGTAATCTGAGGCTCTGCCGCCAGAAGATCCCGCATCAGGATCCCGCCCATTCCTGCAATGATCACGGTATCCGCCTCCCCCGGCTGAAGGGTGGCAAGACCGCTTCCGAGGCGGAGATCCGGCAGGCTGCTTTCGCCGAGGTATTTTTCTGCATTTTCCCGGGCATGCTGCAGAGGTCCCTGTGCCACATCGGACAGAATGGCTTTCCGGCACTGTCCGTTCATAAGCAGCCAGATGGGAATGTAGCCGTGATCGGTGCCTATATCCGCCACCGTGTCACTGCCTGCAGCCAGATCTGCGATCTGCTGCATTCTGGGGGTCAGCTTCAGATTCATTCTGTTTTGCTCCTGCCTGTTATTCAAGGTAATCCTTCAGCTTTTTGCTGCGGCTCGGATGTCTCAGCTTACGCAGAGCCTTTGCTTCAATCTGACGGATCCGTTCTCTTGTTACATCAAACTGACGGCCCACCTCTTCCAGAGTTCTGGCACGGCCGTCCTCCAGCCCGAAGCGGAGCTTCAGTACCTTCTGCTCTCTTTCGGTGAGGGTTCCGAGAACCTCCACCAGCTGTTCCTTCAGCATGGAGAATGCTGCCGCCTCAGCCGGTGCAGGAACATCATCATCCGGAATAAAATCTCCCAGATGGCTGTCTTCTTCTTCCCCGATCGGAGTCTCCAGGGAAACCGGTTCCTGGGCGATTTTCAGAATCTCCCGCACCTTTTCCACGGAAATATCCATCTCTGCAGCGATTTCCTCCGGGGTCGGCTCCCGCCCCAGCTCCTGCAGAAGCTGTCTTGAAATGCGGATCAGCTTGTTGATGGTCTCCACCATATGCACCGGAATACGGATGGTTCTCGCCTGATCTGCAATGGATCTGGTAATGGCCTGGCGGATCCACCATGTGGCATAGGTGCTGAATTTGTACCCTTTTCTCCAGTCAAACTTGTCGACTGCCTTGATCAGACCGAGATTTCCCTCCTGAATCAGATCCAGGAACAGCATGCCTCTTCCCACGTAGCGCTTTGCAATGCTGACAACAAGACGAAGATTGGCCTCACAGAGCTTCTTTTTTGCTTCTTCGTCTCCCAGCTCCATTCTCTTTGCGAGCTCGATCTCCTCCTCAGCATTGAGAAGAGGAACCTTTCCGATCTCCTTGAGGTACATGCGGACAGGGTCATCTACTGCGATGCCCTTTGCCATGGAAGCTTCAAAGTCTTCTTCGCTCTCCTCGGCAGCCTTCAGATCAGCCTTGTCATCCTCATCCAGACCATCCATGTGATCCCCGCCATCCAGCCCGTCCAGGGTTTTCAGGTTGATGGTGAAATCCTCCGGTTCCGTTTCGCTGACGATTTCAATTCCGTTGGTCATGAGCATCTCATACATCTCATCCATCTGATCCTTGTCAAGGTCGATGGAATCCAGATGATCTGAAATTTCCTTATATGACAGATGTCCCTTGCTGCGTCCCTGTTCCAGCAGCGCCGCCGCAATCTCCGCCCTTTTCTGATCCATGTTCAATACTTCGTTTTCCATGCTTGTTCCCTCTCAGTTCTTTGCTGTATTATACAGTTCCTTCTGTATAGCTTTCAGTTCATCCATCAGAGCTCTGCTCTGTTCTTCCTCGTTTTCCGGCATCATATCCAGCATCTCAATCAGCATATTCTGCCGCTGCTGCAGACGTTCCCGCCGCACCTTGCCGGTCATCTCTGAAAACTGCTGTTCACTGTTCACCGGAAACGGGATGCTCTGCAGAATATCCTCCAAAGCAGCTCCATCTGCCGGATCCAGAGAATCTACGGTCTTTTTCAGATCCAATACCCCCTCATCCTGATAAATTGTTTTGATCATTCCATAAATCCGCTGAAAGGACGGATCCTGAAATACAGACTCATAATCCCGAAGACGCTCCAGGTACCCGGGATCTGCAGCAATAATACGAATCATATTCTTCTGCATATTGATGTCGCCCATGTGCGGTGCGGCAGCTCTGCTGCCGGAAATATCCCCTTCTCTGCGGACAGAGTCCGCGGCTCCTGCACTGCGGAATTCCGGACCGCTTCGAGGGGATTCGTTGATTTCCCGACGGATGGCCCCTTCTGAGATTCCGGTCTCCCTGGCGATTTTTTTTATGTAGATCTCTGCTTCCACAGGGCTTAAGGATAAGAGCACCTGCCCTGCTTCCTTCAGAAAGTTCACAGACCCCTCAGAAGTAGACAGATCGTGTCTTGCGCGAACTACGGAAATCCTGTAATCCGCATAAGGAAGCGCTTCCTCCACCAGCTTCAGAAACGCCAGTTTCCCGTGCTTTTTTACAAATTCGTCGGGATCCTTTCCCTCCGGAATGTGCAGCACGCTGGCCCGAAGCCCGGCCCTGTGCAGAAGCTCGATCCCCCGCAGGGCAGCCTTCTGCCCCGCAGCATCTGCATCGTAAGCCAGAACGACATTTTCTGTATAACGCTTCAGCAGCTGACACTGCTGCTCGGTAAGAGCTGTGCCAAGGGACGCTGCCACGTTGGTGACGCCGTGCTTATAGAGGGAGACGAGATCCATGTACCCCTCCACCATAATCGCACAGTTACTGTTATTTATATCCTGCCTTGTAAGATTTAATCCATAAAGGTTGTTTTTTTTTGAAAAAACTGGGGATTCTGGAGAATTCAGATACTTTGGTCCCTGATCTCCCAGATCCCGGCCCCCAAAGCCGATGACCTTTCCTCTGGTGTTGAAGATGGGAAAGATGACCCGGTTCCGAAACTTGTCGTAGTACCTGTTTTTTTCTTTGTTGTATGAAGCAAGCCCTGCCTCCACCATGAGCCCTGGCTCATACCCGGCCTCCCGGAGATGGTTAAGCAGCGCATCCCATGCAGGGGGCGCATAACCGATGCCGAATTTTGTAATGGTTTTCGGATCCAGGCCCCGCCTTTTCATATACTCCAGTCCGGGGTTGTCCCTTTCCGTCATCTGACGGAAAAAGAAGCGGGCAGCTTCTCTGTTCAGTTCATAGATTTCGTTGTTCTTTGATTCGTTTTTAAAACCGAACCTGTCCATATCGATGCCGTACTGTTCCGCCAGCTTTGCCACAGCGCTGCGGAAGTCAATGTTTTCGATCTTCATAACAAAGCTGATCACATCTCCGGCTTCTCCGCAGCCGTAGCAGTTGAAAAACTGCTTGGAACCGTACACGGCAAAGGAAGGTGTTTTTTCGCTGTGAAAAGGACACAGTCCCTTGTAAATGCTTCCGGCACGCTTCAATGTCACATACCGTCCGATCACATCCACAATATCGCATCTGCTTTTGATTTCATCTACAAGACTGTTGCTCACCGAAGCTCACCACCCCTTCTATTACTTATTCGACACAGCGGTGAAAAATCCTTTGTCAAATGAAAACTTTTTTCAGAAAGAATTCATCTCCGCCGTCTACAGCGTCAGCTTCCAGCCCTTAGGCACAAAAAGGCTCTTATAAGTGCTGATGGCATAACGGTCTGTCATCCCTGCGATATAATCCTTTACCACTTCCTCCGCCCCGTACAGATAGAGCATTTCTATGTGTTCCTGAGGCATCTGGGCAGGATGCTCCATAAAGTAGTCATACAGGGAGTTAATAAGATTCTGAACCTTTTCAAGCTCCGCATCCTGCTTTACAACCTTGTTTTTATACACAGCCTTAAACATGAAATCCCGGAGTTTATCCATGTAATACCCGCATTCCTCGCTCTGACAGATCTCCCCTGCCTCTTCGCTTGCGTGAATCATATCCAAAACCAGGGTGTTGATTCTGTCCCGGTGATTTTCCCCAAGGTGCTTTACGCAGTCCTTTGGAAGATCCTTCTGGGTAATGACGCCTGCCCGGATGGCATCATCGATGTCGTGGTTGATGTAAGCGATCCGGTCGCTGATCTTCACAATGCAGCCTTCCGGAGTAAAGGGCTTTACCGGCCCCGTATGATTGAGAATCCCGTCTCGGACCTCTGCCGTAAGGTTGAGTCCCCGGCCCTGGGGGCGGGACTCCAGCACATCCACCACCCGGATGCTCTGCTCACTGTGCTTAAACCCGTTGGGATGCTTGAGATTCAGAAACTCCTCGCCATTATGTCCAAAAGGCGTATGCCCCAGGTCATGGCCCATGGCAATTGCCTCTGTCAGGTCTTCATTCAGTCCAAGCCCCCGGGCAATGCTCCTGGAGATCTGAGAAACATCCATGGTATGGGTCAGGCGGGTTCTGAAATGATCCCCCTCCGGCGACAGAAATACCTGCGTTTTGTGCATCAGACGCCGGATGGCCTTGGAATGAACGATTCTGTCCCGGTCTCTTTGAAATGCGGTGCGGACGGCGCAGGGTTCCTCTTCCTCCAGCCGCCCCCGGGATTCTGCAGACTTTGTGGCCCAGTCAGCAAGAATCTGATACTCCCGTTCTTCCTGTATCTCTCTGGTAATCATACACCATACCTCCAAATCCTGTTTTGCACTGCGGCGGCTCTGCCGCCCCGGGCAGTCCTGCGGGTGGGCAGAGCCCACGGAATTTATTCTTCTATGTCTGACTTTTTAGTATATCAATAGAACATATCATTTGCAATATCAGACAGCAAAATCCGCACTTTATTTCTAAAGTGCGGATTTCGCTGTAGAATTATGGAATTATGAATAATTAAACTGTTGTGCTTTTTTATTCCTTACATCCTGTTTCTGTAAGATTTATGATCGATTAATGCTCCGTGTACTGGATGGCGTCCACGCCCTGCTGTCCGGTGCTGACTCTTACCACATTTTCGATGTCGGAAATGAAGATCTTGCCGTCGCCGGCGCCGCCGGTGAACAGAACGCTTCTTGCTGCGTCAACAACTGCCTGAACAGGCACCTTGCTGACAACCACATCCACCTTGAGCTTAGGCAGAAGCTTTGTCTCGACTTCAGCGCCACGGTACATCTGCTTGCTTCCCTTCTGAACGCCGCAGCCGCTGATTTCTGTTACGGACATACCCTGAATATCCAGAGCCTCCAGTGCATGCTTGAGGGCTTCGAACCGGTTCTTGTTGATGATGATGGATACATTTGAAATCTTGCCTTCGGCGTGCTCGTGCATGAGCTTTACAGCCTTCAGGGCTTCTGCAGCTGCAGGTGAAGAGCCTACCGGTGTCTCGTCAAATGTAGAGAAACCAGCGTAGCTTGATTCGATGGCGTGTTCCATAATATCAAGACCTACAACCTCTTCTTCTTCACTTACTCTCAGGCCCATGGTGTGCTTGATGATCTGGAAGATGATAGTCATGGTAACAGCTACCCAGGCGATCACAGCGATTACACCCAGACACTGAACGAGGAAGAGGTGGATGCCGCCTCCGTAAAGGAGACCGCCGTCAACAGCAAATACACCTGTCAGGATGGTACCAAGTGCGCCGCACACGCCGTGTACTGATACAGCACCTACCGGGTCGTCGACCTTCAGCTTGTTGTCCAGAAGCTCAACTGCCAGCGGACAAACGATACCGCAGAGGAGACCGATGCAGAACGCGCCTACAGGAGTAACTGCGTCGCAGCCGGCAGTAATACCTACCAGACCTGCAAGAACACCGTTCAGAGACATGGACACATCCGGCTTCTTGTACTTGATCCATGTGTACATCATAGCTGTGATACCGCCTACAGCTGCAGCCATGTTTGTATTTACAAAGATCAGACCCATGCTTACCAGCACATCATCGCCGGTAGCGCTTACAGTTGAACCGCCGTTAAAGCCGAACCATGCAAACCACAGGATAAATACACCGATGGCTGCAAACATGAGGTTGTGGCCAGGAATGGCTCTTGACTTTCCGTCCTTGTCATACTTTCCGATACGAGGTCCGAGAATGATGGTTCCCACGAGACCGGCAACACCGCCGACCATATGTACGGCTGTAGAACCTGCGAAATCATGGAAGCCCAGCTGAGCAAGCCAGCCGCCGCCCCAGATCCAGTGACCGGAAATCGGATAGATCAGTGCGCTGATGAGCACACTGTAGATGCAGTAAGCAGAGAACTTTGTTCTTTCTGCCATGGCGCCGGATACGATGGTGGCAGCCGTCGCACAGAACACTGTCTGGAAAATTACAAATGCCCAGGAAGGATATCCCCCCTCTGCACCGTAATCGCCGCGGATCAGCGGATCCGGCGTTCCGATAATGCCCAGCAGATCGGCGCCCTGCATCAGGCCAAAGCCGATAAGCCAGAAGAACACTGTGCCAAGGCACATGTCCATAAGGTTCTTCATGATGATGTTTCCTGCATTTTTCGCACGGGTAAGCCCTGCTTCTACTGCACAGAAACCCGTCTGCATGAAGAATACCAATGCTGCCCCAAGCAGCACCCATATTGTGTCTACTGATGAATACATTGTGACATCCTCCTCAAATACAAAACGTTAAATAAAGAGATATTTTATAAGTTCAGGAGAATTCTCCGGATCATCTTCTGCAAACCGTTTCCGGCTGCGCCATGCAGAAAAGACCGCTGCAATACGAAAAAGCGCTGCAGGCTCCTTTTTGGAACCGTGCAGCGCCTTTGCTGTATCTGTTGTATACACTATACTGCCCATTCAGCTATTTGTCAATAGTCTGCAGCAAAAAAGTATACATTATTTATTTTGTATCACTCGTATACAATTTATTCTTCTTCATATTCAAACTCGTAGTCTTTGATGCGAACCGTATCGCCTTCCTTGAGGCCCAGTTCCTTCAGCTCGTCAATGGCGCCGTTCTTTTCAATATACCGGTACAGATAACGCAAGGACTCCATATCATTGAAGTTTGTGGAATCAAATATTTTGCGCAGCTGCTTGCCTTCGATCACAAAGACGCCGTCTTCCTCGTCGATATAAGTGTAGATTTCCCGGTAATCCGGCTCAAATTCGTCTTCCGCAAAATCGTAAAGCTCGTATGTCTCTTCCTCCTCCGGAAGCTCTGCCAGAGCCTGGGCTGCTGCCCCCAGAACCTCTTTGATTCCCTGCTTTGTGGCAGCAGACATGAGGAAAAACGGGTAGCCCTTTTCTTCCACATAGGTCCGGAACCGTTCCACCTGCTCCTGATCATAAACCAGGTCCGCCTTATTTCCCACCACGATCTGAGGCTTGTCCGCCAGACGGGCAGAATACTGCTGCAGTTCGCTGTTGATCTTCTCAAAGTCCTCCACAGGATCTCTTCCCTCAGAGCCTGCAACATCCACCACATGAATCAGTACTCTGGTCCGGTCCACATGCTTCAGAAAATCCAGGCCCAGGCCCGTGCCTTCATGGGCACCTTCCACAAGCCCCGGAATATCCGCCATAACAAAGCTTGTATCATAAATCTGAACCACACCGAGATTTGGCGTGATGGTGGTAAAGTGATAATTTCCGATCTTAGGCTTTGCGCTGGTTGATACGGAAAGAAATGTTGATTTTCCTACATTCGGGAAGCCCAAAAGCCCTACATCTGCAATAAGCTTCAGCTCCAGAATCACATTCCGCTCCCTGGCCGGCCCGCCGGCCTCCGCAAAGTTCGGGGCCTGGCGCACGGAATTTTTAAAGTGAACATTGCCCTTTCCGCCTTTTCCGCCCTTTGCCACAACCACACGGTCCCCTTCGTTTACAAGGTCCTTCATCACAAGACCGGAAAGCTCATCAATCACCACGGTACCGAGGGGCACCTTGATTACAAGATTTTCCCCGTTTTTGCCGAAGCGCTTCTTTTTCATGCCGTCCTGACCGTCTTCCGCTTCGTATTTTTTCTTGTATTTGAAGTCCATCAGGGTGCGGTAGCTGCTGCTTGCTTCAAAGATCACATCGCCGCCCTTGCCGCCGTCGCCGCCATCCGGTCCGCCTTCCGGTACGAACGGCTCTCTGCGGAAAGTAACAGCGCCGTTTCCGCCCTTGCCGGATTTTACACTGATTCTGGCTCTGTCAACAAACATTGTGGATTCCTCCTTTCATACCATACGGATGAAGGCAGTTTTCTGCCTACAGACAAAATCCGGGGCTGATGCAGTCAGATTTCATTGCCGCAACAACCCCGGATTGATAATACTTCAGTCAGCAGAACACTCTGCTGTTATGCTCTATTTTACAGATGACTAAGCTTCCATCGGATAAACGCTGACCTTTTTTCTGGTCTTGCCTTCTCTTTCAAACTTAACTGTTCCGTCAATCTTAGCGAACAGAGTATCATCGCCACCCTTGCCTACATTTGTACCAGGATGGAACTTTGTTCCTCTCTGACGAACGAGAATGCTTCCAGCGCTGACAACCTGACCGTCATATCTCTTAACGCCTAACCGTTTCGCCTCACTGTCACGTCCGTTTTTGGAGCTTCCTACACCCTTCTTACTTGCCATAGACTTACACCTCCCTTGTATGCAATGTATGTCTTTGCCGATCTATAAGTACGATCTGCTGTATTAACAACTTTTTATATGGAAAGAAAAATCCTGCTCTTAGAGAGTGATGGATTCGATCTTCACCATAGTATATGGCTGTCTGTGACCCTGCTTCTTTCTGTAGTCCTTCTTTGCCTTGAACTTGAAGATGATCACCTTTGGGCCCTTGCCGTTTTCAACAACAGCTCCGTTTACGCTGCAGCCTTCGAGATATGGCTTGCCAACCTTGATGTCAGCGCCTTCTCCTGCAACGAGAACCTTGTCAAATACAACCTTGTCCCCAGCCTCAACATTCAGCTTCTCAACAGTAATTACATCGCCTTCCTGGACTCTGTACTGCTTTCCGCCTGTTTCAACTATTGCGTACATTCGATTTACCTCCTCTATCCGGTCTCGCCGTCAGGGCAGCACACTGTGCATTTCCACAGCCCCTTTCGTGCGGCTTACCGAATCATGATACTACAGATAAACCCCGCTGTCAATGAAAATCTTTTCTTTACACAGGGATAAGGGAGGTCTGTTATACCATTTTTTTCATCCCGATATTTAATCCAGAATTTCCCCTGTCTCAGGGTCAATGACCGGAGCGTCTTCCAGGAAATCCAGATCATCCGGCATTTCCTCAGCCCCTGTCGCCGGTGCAGAAGCCTCTGCCGGTTTATCTGCCGGCGGATTGATCTTTTCCCGGATCTGAGCCTCGATCCGGTTCAGGACCTCCGGATGCTCCTCCAGATATTTCTTGACATTTTCTCTTCCCTGGCCGATGCGGTTGCCTTCATAGCTGTACCACGCACCTGCCTTGTCCACGATGCCGTTTTCCACTGCGCAGTCCAGGGCATCCCCTTCCTTGGAAATCCCGTGACCGTACATAATGTCAAACTCCGCCTGCTTGAACGGAGGCGCCACCTTGTTTTTAACGATCTTGGCCCGGGTTCTGTTGCCGATAAACTGATCGCCCTGCTTGATGCCTTCCACTCTGCGGACATCGATCCGCATGGTGGCATAAAACTTCAGGGCCCGGCCTCCGGTGGTCACTTCCGGATTGCCGAACATGACGCCCACCTTTTCCCGCAGCTGATTGATGAAAATCGCACAGGTGTTTGATTTATTGATAGCCCCCGCAAGCTTTCTCAGAGCCTGGGACATAAGTCTTGCGTGAAGGCCCACGTGGCTGTCTCCCATATCTCCCTGGATCTCTGCCTTTGGAACCAGAGCTGCAACGGAATCCACAACAATCACATCGATGGCGCCGCTGCGGACAAGCATTTCGCAGATTTCCAGGGCCTGCTCTCCCGTATCCGGCTGGGCCACCAGAAGCTCGTTGATGTCCACCCCCAGCTTTGACGCATACTCGGGATCAAGGGCATGCTCCGCATCGATAAATGCCGCTCTGCCCCCGGTTTTCTGTGCTTCTGCAATCACATGAAGCGCAAGGGTAGTCTTACCGGAAGACTCCGGTCCGTAAATCTCCGTAATACGGCCCCGTGGAATCCCCCCTACGCCGGTAGCCAGATCCAGTGTAATCGATCCCGTAGGAATCGTATCGATCACCAGGCCGGAATCGTCCCCAAGCTTCATAATCGACCCCTTGCCGAACTGCTTCTGAATCTGCTGCAGCGCAGCTTCCAGGGCTTTATCTTTTTCCGATCTGTTCTTATCGTTCTGATTGACTGCTGCCATAATGTCGTCCTTTCATAACAACCGTATGTTCTAAACATGTGTTCGCTAATATGATACTTCTGTTTTTCCCCGTAGTCAAGTACTTTTCACATGACGCCTCATTATAACATCCCGGACGTAAAATGTAAATATCTGTAAATTAATTAACGGACATCCTGCAGACTTCTTCCCCGCAGAATCCGCAGAATCATATCGCAGGCGGTCTGCGCCATAAACTCCCGGTTCAGTCCCCGGCTTCTTCCCTTCCGGTAATACTCCCTGGAGTGCATGGTTCCCGCAAGAAGAATGCTGATGTGGTACATCCCCGGCAGATACCCCTCCGGAGCCTCCGGCCCCGCTGCACCGGTCACCGCAACGCACAGATCCGCGCCGGTCTTCCGGTACAGGGCCTCCGCCAGAGCCTCGGCGGCCGGGCCGCCGCAGATGGGAGATTCTTTTATGATTCCTGCAGGAATACCGAGGAATTCCTCTGCCTCCTCCGGACGGTTCAGAACAAATCCTCCGAGAAACAGCTTCTCACTTTCCGGCTGCTCCGCAAGCCAGGAAGCAAGCATACCCGCCGTAGGCACCTCGCAGCAGGCCAGGGTCAGCCTCCGGGCGCACAGCTCGGAAACAAGCTCCTCCTGCAGCTCTCTGCCCTCTGTGGTAAACACGCTGTCGCCCATGGTTTCAAGGACGCCCCCCAGCATTTCCTCTACAGCAGCTGCAGCCTCTTCCTCCGAAGAGCGCCGGGAGGTAATGCGGATCTCCACAACGCCTTCCTTTGCATAAGTGGCAATGGTGGGGTCCGTCTGGCCGTCAATATACGGCAGCAGCATGGTTTCCGTCAGAGATTCTCCCACGCCGAACACCTTGACCGAGCGGGAGAAAATGCAGGCGTCTGCTTTTTTCATGAGGTACGGCTTTGCGGACAGCTCAAACATGGCTTTCATTTCCCGCGGAACTCCCGGCATGCAGAGAATGGTCTTTCCTTCCTTCTCCACCGCAAACCCCGGAGCGGTGCCCTGAGTATTCTCAAAGATCGTTCCGTCTGCCGGAATCCACGCCTGCTTCAGATTGTTTTCGGTATAGATATATCCGGTGCGCTCAAAATACGCCTTCAGCCGACGGACCAGATCCTGATCCAGCACCAGCTCCTTTTCCATAAATTCGCAGACGATCTCCTTTGTCAGATCATCCTCCGTAGGTCCCAGACCGCCGGTGATCACCAGCAGATCACAGTCCTCCAGGGCAAATTCCAGAATGCGGCGCAGGCGCCCCGGATTATCCCCCATGGTATAATGGTACATGACGCCGATGCCCATTTCGTTCAGCTCTCTTGAAAGATATGCTGCGTTTGTATTGACTACTTTTCCAAATAAAAGCTCCGTTCCCACGGAAATAATCGCTGATTTCAAAAGTTCAGCCTCCTTTTCTTCTTACGGACGGGGCTCCGTCCGCTGCCGGTCAGGGTCCGGACTGCCTCCAAGGCGGATGCGGATGGACTTCAGTTCTCTGAGAATCATATTCAGGGTAAACTGAATGGAGATCAGGATCAGAATGATGATCACTGCAATGGTAAAGGAAAAACCGGATGTCAGCGAAATCACAGAAATCCCCCCTTTCTTTGTCTTAATTATTCATTATTATATACGAAAAAAGGACCGGCAATGCTGCCGATCCTCTGATATCAGATAATTTACGCCTGTAACACGTTCTTACCATCATAGTAGTTGCAGTTTGGGCAAACTCTGTGCGGTAACTTAGGTTCGTGGCACTGAGGGCAAATAGAAACTCCCGGTGCAACCATCTTCATGTTCTGCGATTTTCTCATATCTCTTTTAGATTTAGAGGTTTTCCTCTTTGGAACTGCCATTCAAAACACCTCCTTGCCGCTTAAAAACTAACATTAATAATTTACCAGTTTCACTGAAGATTGTCAACAGTAATTTTTTCCTGATAAAAACTATTTGCCGGATACGAGTCTTGCTGTATCTCTTGCAATTACGAGCTCTTCGTTTGTAGGAATCAGGAGAATCTTAACAGCGGAATCATCTGCAGAAATGATGGTTTCCTTTGCCTTGTTCTTTGCAGGATCGATCTTGAAGCCCAGGTTTGTGAGGCCGTCGCATACTGCCTGTCTTACGCTTGCATCGTTTTCACCGATACCTGCAGTAAATACGATGGCATCTGCGCCGTTCATCTGAGCCATGTAGTTGCCGATGTAGCCCTTTACTCTTCTGATGAACATCTTCATAGCCAGGTCAGCTCTTTCGTTGCCCTGCTCTGCTGCTTCTTCTACAAATCTGCAGTCGTTGCTCACGCCGGATACGCCCAGGAAGCCTGACTTCTTGTTGAGGATGTTGAGGACTTCATCTGCAGAAATATTCAGCTTGTGCATGAGGTGAGTCACAACAGAAGGGTCGATATCACCGCAGCGTGTACCCATTACGAGACCGTCGATCGGAGTGAGACCCATGGAAGTATCTACGCACTTGCCGTTTTCAACAGCTGCGCAGCTTCCGCCGTTTCCGATATGAACGGTGATCACCTTTACTTCTTCCGGCTTCTTGCCCAGAACCTTTGCTGCTTCCTGAGAAACATACAGGTGGCTTGTACCGTGGAAGCCGTACTTTCTTACCTTGAAGTCTGTATAATATTCATAAGGGATGGCATAAAGGAATGCTTCCGGCGCCATGGTCTGGTGGAATGCTGTATCAAATACAACTGCCATCGGAACATCCGGCATAACCTTCTTGCATGCTTCGATACCTGCGATATTTGCAGGGTTGTGGATCGGAGCAAGGTCAGCGTTTGCGTGGCATGCAGCCAGAACCTCGTCGGTAACCAGTGCAGAAGAAGCAAAATCTTCGCCGCCGTGAACCATTCTGTGGCCTACAGCGCCGATTTCGCTGAGATCCTTGATGCAGCCGATTTCAGGATCTGTAATGGTCTTGATGATCAGTTCAACACCTGCAGTGTGGTCAGCCAGAGGAACCGTCTGAGTCATCTTTTCACTGCCGGTCTTTGTGTAAGCGAATGTGGAAGTATCGCCGGAAAGTTCGATCAGACCCTTGCAGATGAGTTCTTCCTTATCTGTTTCGATGATCTGGTACTTCAGAGATGAGCTTCCGCAATTGATTACGAGAATATTCATTTTTTCCCTCCATAATAAAATGATAATCAGAAAACAGCACCCGGAAAAGCCCGGAGGCCTGTCCGGTCCGGATGCAAAAAATTAACACAAAAACAAAGTCGCTGCATCGCAAACGACACACGACTATACATTATATTAAAAGAAATGGCTTCCGTCAAATGGATTCCATGAAAAATGACAAAATAGCAGAAAATATCTGAAATACCGGAAAGCAGAACCTGTTTTACAATCAGAAAGCCCCGCCTTTCTCTGTTTTCCCCCGGTATGGAACACAGCGCTTTTCCGTCCCGCACACAGGAACCCCGGTCTGCAGAAAACGGTACAGATCCCCTGCCCGCTGATCGATCTGAAGACAGGCAGCAGCCCTGGGGTCCTTCTGATCCATCCGGCTGAGATTGCTGAACACCGGAATGGACGAAGTCTCCGGGATCATCCGCAGAATTTTCCGCCCCTTTTCACTGAATCCAAGTACCCTCGCGTAATACGTCCCCTTCAGCTCCAGAAAGGCTTCCCGCTTCAGGTTCATGAGAATATGAAGGAACATCCTGCGAATCCTGGCCTGGGTATACCGCCGGCTCCGCACGGCCTCATCCAGTGCGGCAAGGCTGTCCGCCTGCAGGGCGGCGGACTTCAGCCGGTGTTCCAGCCCCTCGTCAACACCCAGAAGCTGCGCCAGCTCCTCCGGTTCCGAGGTCATGATGCGGTAGGTCACCAGTTTCCAGATCCGGTCCTCCACCTTCGCTTTTTTGCAGATCAGAGCCTCATGGTTTTCCGCAATGCTTCTGGTGGTTTCCGGCACCAGACCCGAAAGTCCGGCAATTCCCTGCGCTTCATACAGACTGCGGATGGCAGTGCCGGAAGCAAAGGTGCCGGTGGCATCCGGATTCTCAGCTCCGTGGGCAGAGCCCACCCGCCGGATGGCCACAGGCCGGATATCTGAACCGCATTCTGTCAGGGCTTTCATATATTCGATGCCCAGGAGATTGTTCGGGGAGCGGAGCAGCTGCCCTGTCTTTTTTCCCCGGCTTTGCTCCACAGCCCGGGTCAGGGCCTCCGGATAGGACAGTCCCTCCTTCAAAGATGCCCGCAGAGCGGGCGTCAGTTTTCCTTCCGGATCGGACAGTGCCCGGGCCGCTTCAGAAAGCATGGTTATATCGGAGCTTTCTGCTCCAAAGCACAGGTGGGAGATACACCCCAGCCCGTTGAGGATTCCCACAGCTCCTCCTGCAAATTCGCGGCTGCTTCCGCAGGCGTAGATATACGGAAGCTCCAGAACCAGATCTGCCCCGGCATCCACTGCCATGGCCGCCCGCAGGTCCCGGGGAAACATGCAGGGCGTTCCTCTCTGAAGAAAATGGCCGCTCATAACCACCACGGCGGCCTGAGCGCCTGTCTGCTCCTTTGCCTGGTTAAGATGATAAAGATGTCCGTTGTGAAACGGATCGTATTCTGCAATGATTCCAATGATATTCATAGGGTTATTGTACTTTTCTTAAAAAGGTGCCGTCAAGACGAGGATTTCTGCAATCAGCGCAGCATTCAGTCCGTGCAGAAGCTTTGCTCCAAGGTACCGCTTCATGGACAGTCCCGTGCCCTGCAGTACTCCGGCAGTCTGGGCCATAACGGATAAACCTCCAAAGGAGATCAGAAAGCTGCACCACACCGTCTGATACTCCAGACCCCAGAACGCGATCTCTGCCGCGTTGCTGCAGCCTACGGTCATTTCCAGAAATCCCGGAAGGACTGCGGACAGGACCATGGGAATTTTCTGAGGCAGAGCAAATACCTCTGCAATCCAGCAGATGGTCCCCGCGGTATATGCAGACAGGATGGAAAATATCACAAGAAATCCCCCGATAAGCCCCAGGGTTCCGAGAGACCGGAAAATCGCTTTTGAAATGAGATCCATGAGCCTGTCTGCGGAGGTGCCTCCCTCCTGCTTCAGGGCTTCTGCACGCTGTGTTTTCCCCAAAGTGCCTCCGGCCCGTTTCGTTTCCGGTCTTCGGTTGAGAAGAGACCCGGGGTTCAGCAGCAGACCCGTCAGAAGGGCGCCGAGACTGTGGGCCGTCAGAATCTGAAATCCCGCACGGGAATCTCCAAGCATTCCTACTCCTACAGCGCCTACCATAAAAAGAGGTCCGGAAGTAGTACAAAAGTTAAGCATTTCCTGTCCCTTTTTACGGGTGAGACTTCCTTCCCGCACCAGCTGCCCGATAATCTTTGCGCCGGTGGGATATCCGGAAAACAGCGATGCTGCAAAAACAAAACCGGCTGAGCCGGGAACTCCCAGAAGAAACTGCACCGGGCGCTGCATGATTTTTCCGAAAAAACGATGTCCTCCTGCACTGGTAAGAAGATCGGTGCAGATAAAAAACGGAAGCATGGAAGGAACCACGGCGTTCCACCACAAATCCATCCCTCGCTTTGCTGCTGTCACGGACACCTCCGGCGACAGCAGCAGGAGCAGACATCCGGAAAATGCCAGAAAGCCCGGAATGGACAGCCTCTGTATGAGCCTCCTGCTCCTGTACAGAAGATGCCTGCAGGCTGTGCTCCCTGTTCCGGTCGCCGGGCGACCGCTTCTTTTTGTTTCAGTGTTCGTATTCATGGTAGAAAATATGAACACGGTTTGTTATTTATGCCCGGGAAGTTTCACGGGCTCCCGGCTGCATGTGTTATTCGGAAAGATTTGCCTTGCCAGTAATCTGCGTAACCTTAAGGCGGATTACTGCGGTGCGCTTCACGGCATCCTTGTTGTATGCAAAGGCTTTTGTTTCCTCATACCGGCCCATAAGGACTTCGTCCAGCACCCGCTGTTTTTCTTCTCCTTCCAGAAAATCCACAACGGCTCTGCCCATAACCGACTGATACCGCATGGTGACATCCCCTTTTTCCGGGATGCATTCGATCCCAAGAGGGATGTCCATTTCAAAGGCGCAGTAAGGCTGCTTGTTCAGCAGCACGTACTTCTGCCCCTCCATGGCTCCGTGGATGTAAAGATAAAGCTGCTGCCCGTCCAGCTCATAGCCGAAGTTCACCGGCACCACATAAGGATACAGGCCGTCGTTGACTCCTATGCGCATCACATCACACGCATCCACAATCTTAAGTATCTCCTGAAAATCTGAAATTTCTCTGTCTTTTCTTCTCATATCTGATTCCTCATTTCTTTCTTCAGCTTTTTCTGCCCGGAAAGCACGGCTTTCCCGGAAGCTATGCTGTTTCTTTTTATGGTTTCCCGCCCTTTGCCGGGTCTACCGTCCCAAAATTGCAGACACGGCTCCCCGGTACTCCTGCAGGGACTGGGTTTTCTTTATGATTTTAA